>CAZDJH010000026.1:0-12256 GCA_964505645.1 uncultured archaeon
GAAAGGTTTTCAAGCCGAATAAGGGGAAGGTATTAAGCCTAAATCGGGACTTAGACCGATATGTGGAGTGCGTGAGGTGGTATCTCTCGTTCAAACCCACATCAAGAAAAAGGCTCCATAAAGGCGCCTACAAAAAGGCAAAACAGATGTTCGAGCTCAAGACCGCCCGCCTCCAATCGGCACGTGATAAGGCTGTGGAAATCTATAGATACTTCAAGAAGGTTAAGGGAAAGCCCTCCGAAACCCATCTAAGAAAATACTATATGCTGTTCGATGAGTGTTCCTTTAAGTTCAGTAAGACAGATAAGAAACTCACCCCGTATTGGCTCCATTTGAGCCTATCGGGGACTTGGGGAAGGAAACGCTTCAGAAAGGGCATATCCGTAGAATTTATCGTTCCCAAAAACACCTCTAAAGAGTGCCATCGCTGCGACACTATAAATAATGTGAGATATGAACGCAAATATGAATGCCCCAGGTGTGGTCTCACCTATGATAGGGACTTGAACGCCGGTATCAACATAGCCCAACGGATAACGAGTTCGTTGGGATGGGGGACAAGTGGACGCTCCGAACAGCCGAATGAAGTTAGTGTCGTAAAGACCTAGCCGAATGAAGTTAGTGTCGTAAAGACCTAGCCGAATGGCTGAAGCTACCCTCTTATGGGGTTGTGTAATTCACTTAAACTTAATTTTTTCCTTTATAATAAATATATATGACAAATAAGACAATAATACTGAGATATCACAAGCACATATTATTCCGGTAAGATTTTGATAATATAGAATATAATAAATTGAATGATATATGTGAATGGAATGAATCCTAACAATCGCAAACCAGATTATCTCCCAAATCATTTACGGATTGACTCATCGGTTAGATCACGCTTCAAACAACTCTCCAAGGTAAGTCGAGGAATCAACTCTGCGACTCAAAATTATGACTCGGAAGATTACCTTAAGGACCTGTTAAATGTACTAAAAATCAAATCGACTATTGTGGGCGTGGGAGGCGCGGGAAATAATACGGTATCGAGACTGAATGAGGTCGATATTGAAAATACGGAGACTTTAAATGTAAATACTGATGCACATGACTTGTATTATTCAAATTCAGATAAAAAGGTATTAATTGGGAAAGACACTTGTAATGGGTTGGGTTCTGGAAATGATCCTGAAATCGGCAAAGAAGCAGCCGAAGAGGATGCAATTAGATTACATAATACATTAGAATCGGATATTATTTTCATTACATGCGGATTAGGTGGAGGTACGGGGACTGGAGCGGCACCAATCATCGCAAGAGAAGCAAAAAAAAGAGGCTCTATGGTGGTTTCATTTTGTACACTTCCATTCTCCTCTGAGGGGTCCGAAAGGAGAGAAAGGGCAATGTTAGGCCTTAAAGATTTAGCTGAAGCGTCTGATTCGATTATTACACTTCCCAATAATAATCTAATAAAAATAGCCCCTAACATTCCTCTCTTAACGGGATTTAAGATAATGGACGAAATATTAATTCGTTCTATTAAAGAAGTAGTTTCGTTAATTAATAGCTGCGGGTTAATTAACATTGATTTTGCTGATGTAAAGCGAGTTTTTGAGAAGAGAGGAAAGTACCCTTCTGGATTAATTGGGATTACGGAATCACTGGGAAGCATCTCGGACTTGGAAAAAAAATCAAAGTTAGCAATACATAACCCCTTATTAGAATTAGATTCTAACGAGGTTGATAAATGCCTACTCTCTGTTAAAGGCAATCATGAATTATCTCTTTGCAAATTAGATAAGATTGTATCTTCCGTATCCAGCGAGCTTCCGACTAAGACTCAATTAAAGGTGGGCACAACCATGGATCCTGGGATCGGTGATAAAATCCGTATTTTGGTTTTAGGTCGGGGCCCCATCAGCCCCTATGTCCGTGCTTCGGTGAATGATAACGATTTGAAATTTCAATCATTAATGAATACAAAATAAAGTCCCGATTTTTTGACAATTTTATCAAGACTTTATCATTTTTGCCCTTCCTCGATGTTTTATTAACATCTACCTTTTAATGCTTTACTTCATTTATCCATTTGATTATAATGAAGAAGAAAATGCCCCGAGAACGGTTAGAGCAAGAAATACAAACCTTTTTGAAAACGCATAAAATTCTCGTCCTTTGTACTAGCAATAAGGAAAGCATTCCCCGGGCTACACCGATGGATTTTTATATGGAAAAAGGGTTTCTCAATTATAATATTTATGTGGGACCCGCCCCCGGGAGGAAAGTGGATAATATAAAGGAAAATCCCCATATTAGCATCGGGATTTATACCCCCCTAAATACGGGCAAAATTCAAGGAATGCAAATCACCGCAGCAGGGGGGGATAGGTTGCTCTTTCTAAAGGAAGGGGATAAGGGATTTAAAGCTGCTCAGAAAATAGTAAGGGGGAAAAGGCTTTTAATTCTTAAGATTATTCCAGAAAAGATTGAACTACTGGACTATGATTTTGTAAAAGAAGGATTTTCTCGATTTCAAGTGCTAAACCTTTCTTAAATATCATTGTTAAATAATTTTGAGGGATAATCAAAATAAATTATTTGAGAAAAAGTTTTAGGAAATCGAAAATTTCTATATTTAATTCATTTGTTATAACTTCTTTTATGATAAAAAATGCTTTCAGAAAAAGAAAAAAAAGCACTTAAGGATTGTCACACGGATAAACAGCTTAAAAATATTTTCAAGAAAATCGCATCGGAAAATCCTGACGCATATTTTCCAACAAAAGAGCTAAAAAATTTAGGGTATATGCGAAAGAAATGCGAAAGTTGTGGTACATGTTTCTGGACAATCCATAAAAATAGGGACGTATGCGGCGACCCTGGATGTTCTGGGGGATTTCAAGTCATAATTGATAACCCTTCTAACATTAGCTTGTCGTATATAGATGTGTGGAATAAGATTGTTGAAATATTAGAACCCCGAGGTTATGTTCCCATCAAAAGATATCCTTGTGTTGCCCGGTGGAATCCCACAAGTGAATTTACAATTGCCTCAATTTCAGCCTTCCAACCATTTGTGATCACCGGAGAAGAAGAACCACCCGCAAAAAAATTGTTAATCCCCCAATTCTGCTTAAGATTTAACGATATTGAAAATGTAGGCATAACTGGCTCACATTGTACGGGATTTGTTATGATTGGTCAGCATACATTTGTTTCTCCGGAAGAATGGGACCAAGGACAACTTTTCATGGATATGCACGATTTTATTACCCAAGGAGTTGGTTTATCCAGAGCAGAAATAACGATTCATGAGGATTCATGGGCAGGGGGAGGTTCTTTTGGGTGCTCACTAGAGTTCTTCAGCCGAGGTGTCGAGCTTTTCAATCAAGTCTATACTATGTTTGAACAAACTCCGAAAGGACCCCAAGAATTAAAATTAAAGGTACTCGATATGGGTCTTGGTCAAGAAAGGGTAGCGTGGTTTTCTCAAGGAACTCCCAATATATACGAAGCTATTTTTCCAAAAGTGCTTGCAAAAATGAGAGGAATAACCCAAATCGAGTTAGATTTGGATCTCTACAATAAATTTTCCAAATACTCGGCATATTTAAATATTGATGAGGTGGAGGATATGGATGAGGCGTGGCAAAGAGTCGCAGATGAATTGGATAAGGAAGTAGGCGAGTTGCGTAAAATAATTATGCCTATGACGGGGCTATATTCAATTGCGGAACATACTCGAAGCCTTCTCTTTGCGATCCATGATGGTAAGTTACCCTCTAATGTTGGAGGGGGTTACAATTTAAGAGTGATCTTTCGACGGGCGATGGGTTTTATTGATCAATTTAATTGGGATGTGGATATGGCCGATGTATGCGAATGGCACGCGGAGGAATTAAGAGAACAATATCCGGAAGTATCTGAACATCTCGATGAGATCCGGGAGATCTTAAATGTAGAAAAAGAAAAATATTATAAAACAAAAAAGAAAGCCGCAAAAATATTAAATAAGGAACTTAAGAGGGGGAAAATGGACACAGAAACATTAATTGAAATGTATGATTCCAACGGAATTAGCCCCGACATGGTTAAAGAAGCGGCTAACGAGCAAGGCATTGAGGTAAATATCCCGGATAACTTCTATAATTTAGTCGTACAACGACATGAAAAAGCAGAACATCAATACGCCACGGAAAAGGACCTAAAATTAGATCTAGATAATATTCCTGAGACGGAAGCATTGTATTATGACAATTACTTAAATACAGAAACCGAGGCAAAAGTGCTCAAGATAATAGGACGAAATGTTGTTATGGATAAAACAGTTGCTTATCCTACTTCAGGAGGACAATTACATGATATTGGTACCATAAACGGACAAGAATTCGAAGAAGTGATCAAACAAGGGAATTATATCATTCATGTTTTAAATGAAAAACCGAGATTTGAAGAAGGAGATCTTGTACGAGTAAAAGTTGATGAGGACTGGAGGAGGCAACTATCGCAGCACCATACTGCGACACATATAGTTAACGCTGCGGCTCGAGATGTGTTAGGGTCTCATATAAATCAAGCAGGTGCGAAAAAAACTCTAAAAGACTCTCATCTAGATATCACCCATTATAAACAATTGAATAACGAGACGCTTAAAAAAATAGAAGAAAGGGCCAATGAAATTGTTAAAGAGGGCATCGATTTAAACCTCAAATTTTTACCGCGTTCAAAAGCCGAACATGAATATGGAATGGATATTTATCAAGGGGGCGCAGTTCCTGGTAGCAAAATTAGGATTGTTGAAATTCCTAATGTAGATGTGGAGGCGTGTGGAGGCACCCATTTGAATAACACTTCAGAGACGGGGCATATTAACATTATAAAATCTCAAAAAATTCAAGATGGCGTGGTAAGGTTAACGTATACAGCTGGTCCTGCTTCTAAACATATTGAAAAACAGAATGAGGGGATATTGGAAGACCTCACCTCACTTTTGGGTGTAAAACGGGAACAAATTGTAGACAGAGTTAAGGAATTATTCGAAAAATGGAAGGATATCAATAAAGCATTAGCAACCGGGAAAATCGATAAAAAATCCTTGGAACTCACTTCGGATCAACAATTTAGCGGGGATATCCTCAGGGAACTATCGGACTTCCTCAATCTCAAAAAAGACCAAATCCTTCCCAAGGTCAAGCAATTTTACGAGGAATGGACTGAGGGTAAGGATAAGCTAAGTAAAATGAAACAACTCTTAAGCGAGCGATTCATTCAATCTCTCCTTTCGGACGCACGAATGCATAACAGTACCTCTGTTGTTATTAAAATATTCAATAACCTTGCGCAAGAAGACTTAAAGAACATCAATCAAAATATCATCGATGAAGCATCCAACATCGTTTCGGTCTTAATTAACCATACTGATAATGGGTATTTGATAATGGGGATGATAGATCCTCAAGCATCTAAGGTTTTGGACATCCACCTGGGAAACGTGATAAAACAGTGTGTTGAGCACTTTAACGGAAATGGTGGTGGCTCACCTGTATTTGGGCAAGGATTTATCTCTGATACCAATTTAAATGCTGAAGGAATTAAAAAATACCTTCAAAAAATCATTTTCGAGTAATAAAAGAAAATTCTCTATTTTTCTATATTCTTCTCTATATGATCTATATATTATGGAGATTATGTTTATATTTTATCTATTTATATTATAAATAGGAAAAGAAAGTTTCTTAAAAACCTTCTAAAAGATAGGTTGCGCAATATGGAGGTTATCGGACTGGTTTTTGTTCCAGTAGGATACCTTTATGTCCACCTTATTAATTGATCGTAGTTATTGAAGTATCCTTTACTTTTTTACCCGATACCAATCTTTTATTATTTTTAGTTCACTTCATCTTTTTTTCTCTTTCGCTTTTGGATTTCTTTTCAAATGGTCTAGAAGGCTTAGAGTCGTCGAGGGGATAACTGCAAACCCAACAAGCATTTTAGGAATTACATAACCCGTGATAAACCAAATTAGAGGAGAAACATAATGACCATAGGATCTTATACTATTTTATTGATAATAAAGAGAGAATTACAACCTTTATTCTTTTTTGGTTCAATTAACCTAATTCTCTCTCTCTTGAAAGGGAGTTATAATTTTTTAATGATCAGTTAAAATAAGTTAATATATTTTCAATTGTTAGTATAAGTATTAAAAATAACCAATATTAAGATATGAAGATGCCTAAGCCAAACACACCTCTTTTAACGGCTGATGCGTTCATTTTATATGAGCCGAATAAAATCATATTAATAAGGCGGAAAAATCCACCCTTTAAGGGGCAATATGCTCTGCCAGGAGGCTTCGTGGACATTGGTGAGACCGTTGAGAATGCGTGCATAAGGGAAGCAAAGGAGGAAACAGACCTCGATGTAATTATTCTTGATATGATCGGGGTGTATTCTGAACCCGACCGGGATCCTAGAGGTCATACAGTTACCGTTGCTTATTTATGCGAACCAAAGGAAAAAAACCAAAAACCGCAAGCGAAAGACGATGCACTTGATTTAGACATAATTGATTTAACCGATATAGATTCTATTGAATTAGCCTTTGATCATAAAGATATTATAAGTGATGCAATAAAACTACTCAAAATCTAACTTTAAATAGTCATATTCTTTCTTTCTCTCTTTTTTATAGATATAAAATATCTGTGATTTCATTTGATTTCATAGATGTTCCCAAAGCCATCGTTTAAAAAGAGGTAATATGAATCTTTGTTTTTTCGGGGAACCTTTATCACTTTATATCCAAGATCTTCTGCTTTTTGGGGCAGATCATCCCGATTATCCACCATTAAGCACACGTGTGAAAATAAGTTTTCCGCTTTTTGCTTTTTTTCATTGATGAAAACCTCGGCAGCTATACTTTCGTTTTCATAACGAATCAAATGGAGATTTTCATTTACGCCGAAAAACTGGTTAATTAACTCGGCATCCACCTCAAAGTCTCGTGCCTTTTTCAATCCTAATAGGGTTATAAAAAATTTATCTGCTTCCTCCTTGGAATTTGCCGATACTGCAAAATGTTCAAGTTTCATATTTAAAAAAATATAGCAATTAATAAAAATTAATTTGAGGACTTAATTAACTGAAATAATAGTATCAATTTTTAGAATTTCTTAACTTTTAATCAGTAAAATTAGGAAAAATAGTTATGTCAGAAAAAAAGCTTAACTTAATCGACGAAGAGCAGTTTTACCATTCAAAACTTTTTCCCAAGAAAGATTTTAGAATCACGAGGGGAAAGGGCGCACTACTATACGATGAGGAGGGAAATGAATATATTGACTGTGTTGCCGGGCATGCTGTTTTGAATATTGGCCATTCCCATCCGAAATACATCAATGCGATGAAAAGCCAATTGGAGAACTTAGTTATGGTACCCCCTAGTTTTCCGGTGGATATCCGCTACAAATTTCTGAAAAAAATGGCGGAAATTACACCGAAATCCCTAACCCAGACATTTCTTGCAAATAGCGGTACGGAAGCGGTTGAAGCCGCAATAAAGCTAGCTTTGGGGGCCAATAGGAACGTAAAAAAACCAGAAATTATAGCATTTAAGCGAGCTTTTCATGGTAGAACCCTTGGTTCTTTAGCAATGACCCATAATATGCGCTATAGAAAGCCTTTCATCCCTTGGTTGACCAAAAATGTGAAATTTGCCTCCTTCGGTGATATCGATTCTGTAAAATCTCTCTTAAATGATAACACTATCGCAATTTTTATCGAACTAGTACAAGGCGAAGGAGGGGTTCATCCAGCCCCTTATGAATTTGTCCAAGAATTGAGGGAATTATGTGATGTGAATGATGTTCTCTTAGTAGATGATGAAGTTCAAGATGGATTTGGGAGAACAGGCAAAATGTTTGCGTTTGAACATTACGATATCGTACCCGATGCTATGTGTTTAGCGAAGGCGATTGCGGGAGGGTTCCCTATGGGGGCAATGATATCTCGGGAGGATTTGTTTGAAAAAATGCTCATTGGAGAACATAATACAACCTATGGGGGGAATCCATTGGGATGTGCAGCAGCAAATGCAGTTATCGAAATTATTCAAGAAGAAAATCTCGTTGATAACTCTGCGCGACAAGGAAAGAAAATTATCGATGACTTATCCTCTCTGGCTGAAGAAGAACGTTTAATTAAGGATGTCAGGGGTAAGGGGCTTATGTTGGGGATAGATTATCGATTAAAGGTAAAAGACCTCATAGCAAAAGCTCAAACACAAAATGTGCTCTTACTAAATGCTGGTATGACAACAATTCGGATACTCCCTCCATTAGTTATTACCGACCCACAAGTAGAAAAGGTTTTGAATGTAATGCATACCCTCACTCCATAATTCAAATTAGCCTTTTACAAAATTTCTTTTTTTATATTAATTTTAAAAATTAGAAAGATCTATTTTATTATAACTAAAAAATTTTAATCAAAAAACAAAATGAGTGATCGTGGATTTACGGAACAACAAATCTTAGTAAGACTTATCGAGACCATCGAGAAGCTATCTAATATTGGAAAAACCCAGGGATATAGGTTTCAAGAAAAGTGGAAGGAATTATTTGGACGGTCGACCAGAGAGCCACATTTAATCCGTGAAATACCTTTGGATAAGGAGAGATTTCAAAATGACTTGAATTATAGGATAGAAATCCTTATTCATGTATCAAATGCGTTTGTTGATGGTTACTATTCAATTAAATCGCTCCTTCAAACTTTATATCAATTTTATTTTAATTCTGAAGAGTTTAAAGGAAATTATTCCAAAATGGACCAAGTACGGATAAAATATTTGGTTGCTAAGGAGATCTTGGGGAACTTGGTACAGTATAACAAACTCGATCATAGTACTGTGCCACTTAAATATAATATAATTGCTCGAAATTATACTATTTTAAAATTGAAACCCAAAACCGATCTATCACTTCTGAAAAATATTAATAAAATCTTTGTCAAAAATCCCTTAGATTTACCTAAAATACATTCCGTTATGGAAGAGATTCGAGGAGATGGTCTTATCTCGGTTAAAAAACAAGAGGCCCGTTATATTTATCAGATTAATGAGGAATTACATCTTAGCCCTGAGGGAGAGAAAAGATATAATGAAACCTTAGAATCATTAGTTACATGGCCGACCCAATTATGGAGGAGCTTTTACAATATTCGAGAATTAAATATGACCCCTGCGGAGGGCGTTCGTTATCGAAACTTCCTATCGAAAGTACTTCTTCGCTCCGCAACGCAAGGGTTCAACCCCGCTAAATTTGTCATGAAAAATTTAAGAAAGTATTATGAAACGATACGGGATTCTTAAATTTAATTTTTTAAACTCTTAATTCTTTTAATTGGAATATCATAATTCTCCAAAAGTGGAAGAAGGTGCTTCTTTCCAGCAGAATTGATGCCTGACCAATCAATTACAAAATAATCCACATCCTCGACCGTATTGTGTATCATCTGATTGATTAAATCATTATTGAGAACTTTAATGTAATATTTAGGGCATATAAACGAGATTGCTATGGTACTTTTAGAATCGAGTAATAATTTGCGGAATTGCGGTGCATAATGAGTTCCACCAAATCCTATTCCTACTTTCTGAGATCCATCATCTTGAAGATCTTTACTTTTAACTAATGATTCAATTATGGCGTCAGCAACCACGATTCCGCCTTCATTATGATGCCATTCACTTAATTTACTCCCTAACTCCATGAAAATAAGGGGTCTATTCAATCTCGTAGGGCCATGATGGGTGACCTCGATATCAATGGAAAAATTAGTCACCTTTTTTCCTTTTGCTGCCTCTAAAAGGGAAAAAAATCCTGCCTTTATCATGGTTGCACTTGTATAGGATAATTTCTTTTTTCCCCCTCCAAATCTAAGGTCTCCGCTCCAATTTCCGGTAGAATGCACAAGAAGCGAGGGTTTTCCAGATTTTGAGGAGTGACGGCTGGCAAAGATGATTATATCGGGATCTAGTATAGAACCCTCTAACTTTAAATCATTTAAGAAAACAAGACGTTCACTGGTAACCCCCAAATATACTTCATTCTCGTCTAAAAACCCCTCCCATCTCTCATCTGAACTATTAAAAGCGCTTATTTTATACAGCGGATTATGATACCAATGATCCGATAATAATTCAAAATCCCATTTCTTCGAGGATAGTAACTTATCCCTTATATTTAACGAGGCTTTATCCTTGCTTGAGCTAATGATAAAAAATTGAGTCATAGTGGTGAATTTATTCTTTATTTTATATAATGAATGGTAAAAAATAAAGATTAGAACCTAAATTCTCATATTCAAAAAAAAAATTATATTTAATATCAGATTCTTTATTCTAATACTCAATAAAGTTTAAATTAACTCTTAAGAAATACCCTTTATCATATGATGTATGAATTATTTTTGATTGTTTTCGCGTTTTTATTAGGGGGAACATTTTTTATCGTAGAATATTATGGGCACAAAATCTCTAGTCTTCCTACTATTCCCATATCGATTGTTGGGGGGATCTCAGTATCATATTTTTTTCTTGTCTTGTTACCTGAAGTTTCAGAAAGTCTCCCCGAATATCCCCTCCATTTGACATTATTCGAGTACCTGTTTGTGCTGATAGGATTTACCTTTATACATGTCTCAGAGAAGCTTACTCTCCAGCGGGTAGAATCAAAGACACAACATCGAGTTCGTGAATTGATGCGAATGGAGTCTGATTTAGATGTGGTGGAAGACAAGATTGAGAGCTATTTAAATGAAGAACTTTCCCAAGAGGATATCGACGAAAATGCCCTTAAAGAATTGACATCCGTTATCAAAGACCTTCATCAAAAGAAAGTATCGATTGAATCTGAAATAGATATGAGTAAAAAAAAGATACATGATCATATGAATGAAGAGTTCGAAATATTTAAATTCTTTACCAATTTCTTTTATCACTTTCTAATAGGATTGATTTTATTCAATTTAATTTTAGTAGACTTGATTCCTGCAATCTTCTTTTATGTTTTCGCGTTCTTTAGGGTGGTGATCTACGCCGAAATGGGCCCTCAGAAATATCAAATGTTTACCGATTTAGATATAGATCTCGATTACCAAGAGACGAAGAGGAATAGAATTATATTAGCCTCCTCGACGCTTATAGGTATGCTATTCGACTTGATATTTGATCTATTTTATAAAATTAATTTAGAGGTATTATATATCCTTTTCTCGTTCATTTCGGGGGTAATCTTATATACCATTGTTCGAGAGGTCATCCCCCAAAAAGAAAAAGGAAATCCAATCTTCTTTCTTTTAAGCGTTATTGGATTCACGATACTTATCTTCATCGTAAATAGCTTTGCTTCCCTTATATAGAGGGAAACTAATACCTCCCATATCTTTATTGAGAACGGGAGAAATCAATCGATTTTTTCATTATTTTAATCGACTATAGGTCTCCCAGTTTTTCTGCTACTCTATCAACGATCTTAGGAAGTATTTCCCCAATCTTTTCGTGTATGACAACTTCCGCATTGGAATCCATCTCTGTTCGCTGGATGTTTATTATTGCAAGCTTCGCACCAGCGGAGACGACACGCTGCGGATAAAACGCCACAGGATAGACTAATAAAGACGATCCCAACACGATCATTAGGTCGCATGTGCCAATCATCTTATCAGCTTGACGAAGCACACCCGAATCCAGCGCCTCGCCAAAGAATATAGTATTCGGTTTTAGCAATCCGCCACATTTTTCACAAGTAGGTTGAGGATCCCCCGTAACAATTTGATTCACAAAGGTCGTGATTGGGTAAATTTTATCACATCGCATGCATTTTGCCTCATTGGCGGTGCCGTGAAGTTCAAGTATATTATCTGTCCCCGCGCGCTGATGCAGTCCATCAATATTCTGAGTCATAACACCTTCCAACTTTCCCAATCTCTGGAGTTTAGTGAGTGCCTTGTGTCCACTATTGGGTTTAGCCTTGAAGATGGTCATTCCCAGTTCTAATAGAAATTTCACATTTTTTTCGGGGTTAGATACGTATGATTGAATGCTGGCAACCTCTCCGGGGTCCATTTTCGTCCACAATCCTGTTTTCGGACTTCGAAAATCGGGTATCCCCGATTCAGTACTCATCCCCGCCCCCGTTAACGCGACTACCTCTTCGGAATTGACGATTAAATCAGTAAGATCCTCAATTCTTTCTTTAATATT
>CAZDJH010000026.1:12266-17981 GCA_964505645.1 uncultured archaeon
TTATCCATTCTTTAAGCTCCTCCTTTTCCCTTCCTTTTCTATCCGTACGGGATGAATTCTAAGACATTTTCGATATAGTTCCTTACCAATACTAAAGATCACGATTCTTTTAAATTTATCATTTTTAATGCGAGAAAACTCACCCATTTAGGGGTCCCAATTCTTCGTAACTCTTATGAATATTATAATCAATATAAAAATCAATATAAAATCAATATTCGGTTTTCAATTCTCACTTTTTCTATTAAAAGAATTCAGCTTAGTTGTTTCATTGATAGAATATTCGCACTTTAAATATCTTTAATAAGATAGTTATAATATGGAACCAATTGGGAAAGGATTCCAAACTTCCGAATAATGCAACCTATTCACAAATCATTCTTGTTATTAAATTAGGAAATTTGCAGTCCGATTCCTCTTTTCTATTTCTAATCCTTGATTTGTTTTAGATTAATGCTTATAAATTGAAGAATATAATGATTTGGTGAATTTAAAATAGAATAATTTCAAACTCTATTTTCTCTTGAATCATATTTTTTTTCCTTTTTTAGGTGAGTTTTTAAACATTCTTTTTTACCAAATTATAAACAAAAGGTTGTAGAAATGAAAAAGTTCACAGGATTGCTATTTATTACAACGTGCATTTTTCTTATATTCTTCTCCTTTCTTGCGTTCTCATTGCCGCGAAATCCCGCAAATAATAATAATGACATTGTTACGAAGAGATTAAATCCGTCTGGAGTATATAAGAGCGTCGAATATTTAAATACAAATAGAGATATATATTATTTTAACGAAACCATTAATATAAGCGCTTGTTGGAATGTGGGAGTTAGTTTCCCGTACCCAATGGGGGAAGAATTTTTCTTTCAAGTTCAGATATATCAAGATTTTGATTTAATTTGGGCATCAGAAATGTTTAATGAAACGGGGAATAACATTCAAAAGAACCTTTCGGTCAATATACTTCAAGACATAAACATTTCATTAACTAATCGTTCCGATGAGCTTGTAGTTACGCTTTTTTATCATTATTTTGAAATTACTTATGGACAAGAATTAAATGAATTCCACAACAATAAAACCATAACGGTCGTTGATATTTGGCAACCGGAAGTTTTCTTTTTGGAAATTGAGCGCGATGTTTTCTACGACTATGAAACTATTTCGTTAGATATTAAAGCATCTTGGAAGTTGGACTATGACTCGGAGATCGAAAATACTCTCGCTCGGCTACAAATACGCGAAAAAGATACATTGCTTTGGGAATATATTAACAATCAAACAGGAATTATCAACAAAACCTTTTCGATTACGTTCCCTAATTTGGAATTTAATATAACGAGCCAATTGGAGGTTTCTTTTCTTTTTGAATATGAATCCTTAGTAAGAGAAATAAATTATTCTCTCAGATCAAATTTACAACCCATAAAAGTTTTAAAAAACGGCTCGTTGGAGGTCAAGTTTTTGGAGCTTGACCGCAATGTATTTTATACGTATGAAAATATTTCGTTAGATACGTCGTGGGACTTGCAATATGACCCTGAAAATGAGGTCTCTCGTGCCCGACTGCAAATACGCGATAATAAAACAATCCTCTGGGATTTTATCAGTATTCAGACCGGGACCGTTAACAAGACCTTTTCAATTCCGATTTCATCTTTAGGTATTAATAAAACGAGCCAATTGGAGATTTCTTTTCTTTTTGAGTATGAATCCTTGGTAAGAGAAATAAATTATTCCCTTATACCCTATGAACATAAGATCTGGGTCTTGAAGCAAGGTTCCGTTAGTAATACAAACCTAATGGTAAATAAGTTGAGCTTTTTTGATACCGAAACAGTTTCAGTCGAAGGCAAGTGGGATCTAACCTATAATCAACCTTATGAGATGTCGTATGTCCAATTGCTAGTGTTTGATAACGTTCGACCACTTTGGAATTCGTCAAAGATATCTCAGATAGGAAGTAATCTAACGAAATTATTTGAGATTCCCCTGGGAGACTTGGACCTTAACTCAACAATTCAACTATATTTCTATTACTCTCTTGATGCCCCTTTCGCAAATATCTCCGTAGAAGCCTTTACATTAGTGGCGAATATTTCGATAGCACGAAGGGTACAGTCAAAGCCACCTGTAGTTCTTATCGGCTCAGTGGGGGTGGTAATAAGTGGGGTGGGGGTTTCAGGAACGGCGGCTTTATTTTTGAGAAGAAAAAAAAGGGAAGTTACGCTTGAAGATATAACGATTGAACTTTAATTCTACACCTTTTTCGCTATTTGATGAACGGAAGGATAAATAAAAGATGATGCGCCAGACCACCAATATGAAATACACGCTTTAAAAAATTATATGAATAGAAATGATATGATCCCGAAGAGGAACAAATATCCTCATCTTTTCATTGATTTTATCTACATTTTTTTCATTCCTACTTTTTATAGTTAAATTTGTTATCCCTTTTTAAATAACTCCCAAGATTTATTTTGGAATCATTCCTTAATTTAGAATACCCACTTAGATATTTTTTTGCTTTATGAATCTAATACGAAAAAAATAAAAATAATAACTATTATTCATATTATAACAATATAATATCTTAGTTTGGTATCGATTTATTTTATAGTCTTTGAACAGAGGAAATAAAAGGTAATTATATATATGTCCGATAAAAAGTCATTTATTTACAAAGTATGCTTAGTTGGCGATGGTGGTGTAGGCAAAACCTCATTAGTTTTACGCTACTGTGAAAACAAGTTTAAGGAGAATTACATTATGACCATTGGGAGCAATTTCTCAACGAAGGAAGTTCATTTAGAAGAATATCCCAATTATAACGTGAAACTCCAACTGTGGGATTTAGCTGGCCAGAAGCATTTTGCTTTTGTTCGCCCCGGCTTCTACAAGGGCGCAACAGGGATAATCTATGTACATGACCTCACACGTAGATCCTCCTTTTCAAACCTACCCAATTGGCGAAGTGAGGTTGAAAAGGAAATCGGACAAAAAACGAGTATTTTGGTGGGTAATAAGTTAGATCTGGCCGTAAATGATAAGAGGGAAGTGGGAAAACAAGAAGGGGAATCGTTTAAGAGTGAGTTAGGCGCGATGGCTTATCACGAAACAAGTGCCAAAGAAGGTGAAAATGTCCAAGATATCTTTAAGGAGATCACTCGCGGTATTTTAAAGAATATGGGTAAGATTTGAACCACCTCAAGTGAGGCACATTAAATACCAAAATTTGCATTCTTTTTCTAATTTTAAAAAGACACTTGGGGGTTAAAACCCTTATTAAAAGTTATCGTCTCTTGAGATTTCAATATTAATAGTATCTAATCATTAAATTAAAATGAGAGATATCATTTTGTAAAGTAATTACTTGATAAAATTACAAAGCCCTAAGTGAATGAAAAAACATGTTTGGCGGCGGAAAAGTTAAATACGATCGAGCAATAACGGTCTTCTCTCCCGAAGGACGGCTTTACCAGGTAGAATATGCCTTAGAAGCGGTTCGAAGAGGGACACTGGCAGTAGCGGCAAAATCAGATGATGCGGTCTGTTTGGCAGCACAAATCAACATCTCCTCTCCATTAATGGATGCGGATGAGATAGATAAGATCTTTCAAGTGGATCAGCACATCGGGGTGGCAATTTCGGGTCTCCATGCGGATTCAAGAGCCTTAATTGATTATGCGCGCGTACAAGCACAATCCTTTCGCCTGACCTATGATCATCCCGTCAGGCTTAGTATGTTGGTGAAGGATGTCGCCGATGTGATGCAGCAATATACGCAATTCGGTGGAATACGACCATGGGGATGTGCGCTCTTTTTCATCGGGTTTGATGCCGATGGTACACAGATCTATACCGCATCGCCCAGCGGAATTTATCGGTCCTTTAAAGCATACGCTTTAGGGAAGGGAGAAGCGACAGCGCGTGAATTTTTACGCAACAACTATAGCAACGACCTTGCCTTTAAAGATCTGGCTCAACTCACATTAGATGCACTTAAAGAAGCACAAGAGGAAGAATTAACGAAGGATTCAATTCGCTTGGCCTATATTAAATCTGATGATGAGATATTTAATATAGCCACGACAGATGAGATTGAAACCTTTCTTAACAAGTAAGATATAAGCTTTTTTTTACATTATTCCTTTAATTTCTCAATTTTGAGTTGAGATAATTCTTTATAATTCTATTAAATTCTTTATAATTCTATTAATAAACATTATCTTTAAGGTGCATTACTTCTATTTTTTTGGCGTTTAAGGGGGCAAATTTCCGATTTTAGACCCTTAATTAAAAGCGTCTACTCAAATTTAGCCATCATAGGAAGATTTAAATACTAAAGAAGAGTATATTTAACAGAAATACTCTGCAATAATTTTAAATAAAATAAAGTGAAAATTATGAATAGAAAATCGACGGCATTAATACTCTTGGGAATTATGTTGGTTTTTGCGGGAACGGGGGGTATCTTTATCTATTTTCGGGGGGTAATGCCCCCAGAAGAAAGAGGAAATAGCCCCCCAACAATAGTGGCCAAATTCCCCTTTTCTCTCTCCCTCAGCATCAATGAAGGCGAGCAGCAATTATTTAATATTTCCGTTTCGGATCCCGATAACGACCCGATTACCTATGAATGGTACGTAAATGGAAGTGCGCAAGGAGTAAACCAATCTAGTTATAAATTTACGACCAATTACACTTCCGCGGGAGTTTACGAGGTACAAGTCAATTGTTCGGATGGAACGACATCGGTGCAGGCTAATTGGATCTTAAATGTTTCCCAATTCAGCCCTTATATACGCCTTTACATAAACTCTTCGATATGCTCAGAAATCCAGCCAGAACTCGAACAATACGAGGAAGATATTGAGGGACAAGGATTTAGCGCCGATATCATAAGATGGACCGATACGAACGTCACAGCACTGAAAAATAACCTCACATATTACTATAACAACTATGATAACGCGTCCATGCAGTTATATGGTGCTGTCTTAGTGGGAGATATGCCGTACGCTATGGCAAATGATACGAGTATGGCTCCACATCCTACTGAGTATCCCATAGATTTGTATCTTATGGACTTGGATGGGACTTGGAACGATGAAAATGGAAATAATTATTTCGATTGGGGCACAGAACCGTTTGGGAATAATTTAACGGAAATATTTGTCGCCCGCATTAACCCAAACCCGCTTAACAATATGAATAACCTTAGCGCGTTTAAGAATTACTTTCAGAGGAATCATGCATACAGAAATGGGACCTTAACCCGCCCTCACTCTGCACTTCTTTATATAGACGATAGTTGGTCTTCTTGGTCTTCAGCATATTTAAATGCGTTTACGGCATATACGAATGTTACTCTCGTGGATGATAATCTGCTAACTAATAGGACGGATTATTTAAACAGATATACGCAGTACTATGAGTGGGTGCACTTATTTGCCCATTCTAATTATACTACCCATTACTTTAATGACTCGTCTGGAACAATTGAATACGTCTATAATACCGATGTGTTGAATAACAATACCAAAGCGTTTTTTTACAATCTTTACTGCTGCTATGCCTGCGATTACCTTCAAACCAATAATTTAGGAACCCAATACCTCTTTTCCAATAATACATTAACAGTTTTGGGCTCGGCGCGGTCCGGAGGGCTTGATCTCTATCAAACATTTTATGACGCCTTAAAAAACG
>CAZDJH010000027.1:0-17977 GCA_964505645.1 uncultured archaeon
CTTTGATTATATTTAAAATTGCTAATATCTCTGAAGATTTCACATGTAAATTCTTAGTTTGACTAAATGGTTTTTTTTAACCGCTCCTATCTGTTAATTAAATTTATCAATACAATCAGATGAAATTTCATGCTCTTATTTAAAAAGGTAGATTTAAATAAATTAAGTAGTTTATAACTATAGATTACCACTTTCGGTTCTTTAATAATATATATTAATATAATTGATTATATCCATGAATAAGGACTTATTAGAGCCATTATACGTTCCAGATTCCGTTTTGGATAAATGGCAGCGACTGATCGATGCCTTAGCGAACCTAATGAAGGTTCCCGCGGCACTAATCATGAAAATCGATTATCCTTACCTTGAAGCCTTGATTCTCAGTAAGAATGAAAATAATCCAATCCCTCCGGGATATAAAGAAAAGATTTTTGGAACATATTGTGAGATAACGATTAAAAACAAGGAAATGCATGAAGTTAACAATGCTTTTAGAGATCCAATTCATAAAAATAAACCGGGATTGGAGGAGAATTCACTTATTTCTTATTTAGGCTTTCCGTTAGAATGGCCCACAGGGGAAATGTTTGGAACAATTTGTGTTGCCGATCAAGAAGAGAGATATTTTTCAAATGAAGAAAGGGACTTGATGAAGGAATTAAAAATCTCTGTAGATGCACATCTCGAGCTCATCTATAAAAATAAATTATTAAAGAGGGCACACCAGAGAATAAGGGAACAGAGAGATAATTTAAAGTTATTAACTTCGACGGTTCGCCATGATATTGCCAATAATCTCACATACATAAATGGGTTTTTAGATTTGAAGCGAATGAGAAACGAGCTTCCAGAAGATTATATTCAAAAGCTTTTACCATACATAAAAAGCTCCATTAATTCTATAGAAAATATTAAAAAGTTAGAAAATTTATTTACTAAGGAGAAACGGTTTAAAAAAGTACACCCACGGACTATATTAGAAGATCTTGATACAAATCTTTCATATCCAATTGAGATTCATGGTAATTGTATTGTACACGCCGATGAATTTTTGGAACTTGCCTTCAAAGAACTCATACGAAATGCGTTTAAACACACCGATACCTCAAAAGTAGACATATACCTTTCCGAGGATAATGATGGTACAAGAATTAAAGTACAAGATTATGGGCGTGGATTGTCTCAAGACGTGGTAAAGTCCCATTTTAAAAATAAAAATGTACAAAGAGAACTTAAGGGTTTGACAATCATAGAGAAAATAATGGATAGATATGGTGGAGATCTGTTATATACAAAAAATGAAAAGGGGTCGGTTTTTGAACTGGTCTGGTATAAAAGTGATGAGAAATTCTTGGGTAATAATAAAGAATAAAGTTATGTTATTTTTAAAAAACTAAATTATTTTTTAGTTAGAGTTTAGTGATAGTTGCAACTTTTATTTTTTCCCAGTTGAGCCAAATCCCCCCAGTCCTCGCTCGGAATCTGGTAACTCATCGGTCTCAATAATTTCATACCCAGGTAATTTACAGAGGATTATCTGACAGATTCGCTCGCCCTTCCTTAGAGTTACCTCTTTATTGGAGAGGTTGGCAACGATCGCCATCCATTCGTTTCTGTATCCCGCATCAATAGTTCCCGGCGTATTTAAAATGGTAAGTCCGTCCCAGAGGGCCAAGCCACTGCGGGGAACCACTTTAAAATAGTAGCCTTCAGGAATCGCAGTGGCAAATCCCAAGGGACATGCAACCCGTTCCAGTGGTTTAAGCGTATATTTGTCCAATTCAATTTCCAGTAGCTTTTTCTCCACTCCCGTTTTTATAATCTTTTTAAATCCCATGATCCGTGCGTCCGCACCCGCATCACCGGGGTTTAACGCGTTCGGAATCGTGGTTTCATCCCTCAGCTTTTTAAAATAGACATTTACTTTCTCGCTTTCGGAGGGTCCATTTGACATATTATTTTACCTTTTATCATCTTTGTTTGATATTTATTGCTATATGTATGCATTCAATTAAAAAAGCATTATTATTAAGCAATTAAGAACAACTAATTCTATCAAAATCAAATAAAATCACATATAAAAAAATTGAAAATAAAATGAACGAGTTTAACACCATCACCTTTGAATTAAAAGAAGAAGGGATCGGAATTTTGAGCTTAAATCGGCCCGAAAAATTGAACGCGATTTCCTTCCAAATGGAAGAGGAATTACATCTGCTCTTGGATGAAATAGCCACCAATTTGGAGTGTAGGGTTCTTATTCTAAGGGCAGAAGGAAATATTTTTAGCGCTGGCACCGACCTACAGGAGGGTTTGATCTTGAATTCAAAAAAAACGCCCGAAGAGTATGAAAAGTTTTATTTTTTGGACGTACCGGAGCCGATAAAAAAGAAGATATACCATCAATGGCGGATTACCGCGCTGATAAAAAAACTACGGGAGATCCATCAGCCTATCATCGCTTTAATCCAAGGAACCGCGGCGGGAGGTGGATTAGGGTTCGTACTCGCAAGCGATATTCGCATAGCCACCAAAGAAGCTAAGTTTATCAATGCCTCCACCAACATTGGACTAACAGGGGGCGATATGGGTTCGAGCTACTTTTTGCCACGCTTGATTGGGATGTCTCGGGCTGCTGAAATTCTCTATACGGGTCGGGCTATCGACGGGAAAGAAGCCGAAAGAATCGGGCTCGTATCGAGGATCGTCGATAAGGAGGGGCTTCTTAATGCGGGGCTGGAATTGGCCGAGGAGATGTTGTTGAAAAGCCCTTTAGGGCTGCGTCTTACTAAGAGAACCATAAACCTATCCTTAGACGCTCCCTCCCTTAATACGATAATTGAATTCGAAAATAGCTCCATAATCATCGCTTTCTCTTCAAAAGACATTTTAGAAGCATCAAGCGCCTTTTTTGGCAAGCGCAAACCTCACTATCCGCTGAAATAAAATCTACATTTATTTTCTTTTCTATTTTTTATCGATTAGGAAGTTATAGGAATAGAAATAGGAATAGGAATAGAAATAGAAATAGAAATAAAAAATAAAAAAGTTGGAGATTTTAAATATAAATTAGAATTTGAACGATCTTATTTCTCGATCTCGAAATTAACTTGACATCTGACCCTGTAAACTAGTGTATTTTCGTCTTCCTTAACTTTTACATCACTCTGAATGATTGTTAGGTTTCGGATACCGCGCAGGGACTTTTGAGCTTCTTTATATGCGTTCTTTACCGCATCAGCCCAATTCTCTTCTGAAGTGCCAACAAGTTCTATACTCTTATATACTTCGCCCATTTGAATTCACGTTTTGTTTTTAATATTTTTCTTTTTATTGAATTATCTAGTATTACATATTGTTAACTGTATAATAAAATTTGACATTTTCGTATTTAAACTTTTTGGTAAGGATAGGTTTGGTAAAAAAACAATTCATTTTGGAATAAAATAAGACATATTCAAACCGAGCAATTAATTGTTCGGATCATTTCAATCTTTTAAAATCTTGGATGTTCTTTCTCATTACTTCAAAAAATAATTCAATATCATCAATTAGGCGCGTTGATACCTCTTTTAACACGGGAGTCGATTCGTTTTCATTTGGCGAGAGAATGAAATCCTCAATCTTATCCAATAAAGAGGTGATTTGGGTTCTGCTTTGATTTGCTTGTTGGTTCCACCTTCTATGGGCCATGATGGCTAAGCAAAAAAAAGATTTAAAGTTTAATATAAGGTTCCCATTCAGCAAGCATGACGCCATCTTCTTTTCTTTTCTTACCAAACCTTAAATTTTTAGGCAGTGCTCATCGGAATGAGCTTTTACATGCTATGACCTGCTGTATATCTATTTAATCATTATTCCTTTTCTCTTTAATTTCCTTTACAACGGAATCGATATCATACTCATCTAGCCATAAATTCCGCTCTTTGGTGTAATCCCCGGTCCCCGACTCGTATTGGTACAGAAAACGCGCCATTCCCACGGGACCTAATGCCTTGCTTAGGGCTTCAATCCCCTTTTTCCGCAGTTCACTCATGTTCATTTCCATATTTATAATACCTCCGTAAGAAATAATATTGGATTACATATTTTAATCTTTTCAAAAAATTTTTCATATTTTTGATATTTTTTAATTATCATTCTATCTGTTGTAATCATATAATCTGAATTCTGCCGAAGCTATATGAATGTTGAAAGACTTGAAAGAATAATAAAAACAGCTTCCGCTTCAAGATGAATTTTTTCCTGAGTTTGGTCATCAAAAGGACGATTAAAACAACAAACATCAAGATAAATCTTCATTACTAATTAATTTAAGATCGTTTTAAAATTAATACTTTATGATTGAACTACCATGCCCTAAAGTAAAGGGCGATGGATTCGTAAATCATCGAGGATTGTTGAGATAACATAAATCTTACATCATCTCCAAACGCTAACCTCTGTAGTCCCTACGGTTGATGATAAACGTGGGTATCGTTCATCATTTCTTAATATTGTTTTTATCCTTTATAAATATAAAGGACGGTGCTTTCTCGAACTTTAATGGTAAAAAAAATAAAGGAAAATTTAGAAAAAATCAGTAATCTTATACAATCTGGATAGAAAAATAATATTCAATACCTAATTCGACTATTCATCTTAATAACGGCAGAAATTTTTATTCAATGAATTAATTAAAGAAGAAGCTGTTAAAATTTAATGGATAGATACTTGGTAATTCAATTCAATGAAATAAAATAAAATAAAAAAAAGATAAATTAAAGTTTTTGTGTTTTTAGTTAACCAAGAGGCCTAATAGACGCTGTCTATTCTAAACCAAATGGTATAACGACAGTCACCCATGTCATAACGAGATCCAGACCAGTACCAACCATTATTTATGTAATTATGCCAGGAAGATGGACTCCACCACCATTGGAAGGCTGGATAATCATCGTCTCCGGAAGTTGAGTCATATTCAGACGCTTGAACACGAACTTTTGCGTAGGAGTCATAGGAAAAGAGCGCATAGTGCCAATTGTTCCAATCTAATGCTTCTTTTTTACCGGATTTCTCATAATCGTTATTTGCGTCGTCGATCTTGTCCAAATGATTATCATTTAAATCGCCACCTGAGGCGCTACTCGGGAAGTAAGCCTCTCCGATCCAGAGCTTAAGATACATCTCTCCGTCCCCCATGGTCCAACCTTCGTGTTCGTCATCGTAATATACCTCATCTACGTAGACGGACATTTTGTAGAGGTCATTTGAAGCGTCAACGGCATAGGCACCTCCAGGCACGCTATTACCATTAGGATCCGAATTCATCTCCAAGGCAATTACCTGCGCATACTGGGACCAATAAAGGTCTTCGGGAGAGACGCCAATGTCGAACGGTGAAAAGTCGCCATCAAGGTCAATACCTAACACAGATTTATAAGCTGCCCACGCTAATTCAGAGCAGTAATACCCTTTTGGAGCGGGCCAAACGCTATCAATACCTACTTGCTTACCAAACCAATTCCAATCATAGCCTTCATCAAGACCAAGCTTGCTGGTTGCGAAATTGACAATAGCATTCCTTTCGGAGGCGCTCATTAAAGCCCCACCTGGTTTTAGAATCCGTAAAGCAGCCACATTTCCAGCGTGATCATTTATCACATTGGTAAAGCTGGAGGTTCGTAATCCAGACCCACCATCATCCTTAGTGGAATGAACCACCCAAGGTTGTCCATAAGGAACATAACCACCATTTTCTTTATCTTCTATTGTTCCATCACTAAGTCCGCCGTAAATAACGGCATGTGACCATTTCCCGGGGATAAGATAATCGAACATAGTATTATCGGTCCCGATAAGGATAACATCGCCCGGTAAAAGGTTATCAGAGCTCATATCATTTGTGCCCGAGCTCGCAAAAGACGCTTGTGGGTCGCCTAAAGATGAGGCAACGGATAAGCCAGACATGACAATGCCCGACATGATTAACCCAGCCATAAGTAAAAACATGGATAATTTAAGTTTTCGTTTCATTTTTTTTTCTCCAAGATTATTTTTGTTACTTATCTCCATTACTTAAAATCGTTCGCACACTTGTTTGGATGTCCTGGCCAAACCCAAGGTTATAAAGCCAACGCTTTCTGTTAACCTTTTGCTTAACCCGAACCTCTTCGAATCGAGTTGAGTCGAATCGAACAATTGTACGAATTATTTTTTCGTGCGATCTTAAAGTAATGTACTTATATAATATTTGTTTGAGGTTATATATAAAAGATGTGTGTAAAACAGTAGTGATACCCATAATGACTGATCCCAATAATGAGGATGTACGGTCTCGATCATATAAATAGATGAGAATCTATATTGGTTCTTAGAGGTATTAAGAGAGTGGATTAATTCTGTTTAAAAATCTTAAAGGGAAACAATTTGAAAGGAATAAGAAAAATAGTGAGATGCTTGCTAATCCGATGTTGCCAACATTTTATAGAATAATATTTAATTGTCGCCCTATGAGAAAATAAGGAGATGGGTATCTCAGCAAAATTCAATAACAATTAACTTATTTTATTTCACAATATTTAATTATCAAAGCATTTAGTTCAAAAAGTAGATGGATTTATATGTCAGACACAAAGAGCACCATTGAAAAAGCGAAAGCGTTGAGAGAGGAGGAAAAATACGAGGCAAGCCTCAAATTATTGAGGGAACTCTATGAAGAGAACAAGGGGAGTAAAGGCGGAAAAGATAAAGAGCTAATTAGAAAAGTCTTAGTAAAGGTTCTTTTCGATTACGGACATCATTTGACCGATGAATGGGTGTTAGAATATGAAAAGGCGCGAGATATTTTTAAAGAAATTATAAAAATTGACCCCCAAGATTATCGTGCTCATTATAACTTAGGAATTTCCCTATTTTATATGCGAAAGTATGAGGAAGCCTTAATTAACTTCAATAATGCCCTTAAAATCAAGCCCGATTATAAATTCTGCCATTATAATATCGGCTTAGTCTATGAGGAGATGAATCTGTTTCGAAAGGCCTTGAAAGCCTACACAAGGGCCTTACATATCGATCCCAATTTTTCCTATGCCAAGCAAAGCAAACGGAAAATAGAAAGGGCGATTGAGACCAAATCCTTACCACCATCTCCCAAGATGGATACTGAAAAGGTCAAGCAGTTAAAATCCTTGATACGGATTTCAAGGCGGATAAATATCGATGACATTCAAGACATTCTAGAACTTAACCGAAACATACTTCTTCCCATGATAATAGACTGGGCTGAAGATTATGGCTTTGAATTGGACGGCGATTATCTTGTTTTAAACAAGGAGAGTGTGCCTGAATTTATTACTGATTTAGGGGATTTGATTCATAAGGTCTAATATTAATTCGAAAACTCTACAAGCGGATTATAGAGAACTCAAGAATCGAAATAGAGCTGCTTGAACGATTATCCTCGAAAGTGTGTTAGATTAGTGTTTAGATGTTTAATATCAAAAGGTTTTCCATGTGCGGGGTAAATACGTCTACCTCCTAAATCAATATATCTTTCCCAACTATCGAATATTATATTAATATCTTGAACATAAATTGGTCTTTTTTTTATCCCAAATATATTAAAGAACCACGCATTCATAGCATTATCTCCGGGAAATATTGACCCATCCGAAAGAACTACTGAAATTCCTCCCTTCGTGTGCCCAGGTGTAAAAATAATCGTTCCATCAATCCCCAGAGTTCGCAAGACCTCTATATTATCACCAGAACCTCTTAGGATAATGTCGGTTTTAGTAGGAACGATCGGAGGAAAGGTGAATTCATGGAATTGTGAAAATAGTTTCATTATACTTTTTATGCGGCGATTAACAGGCACACTTTCCACTTCTGAAGTCCCTAATTCAAGTTGTTCGAGAGCATTTTCATGCACGATTAATTTTATATCCGTTTTCTCGATAAGTTCTGTCCCAAATCCAGCATGGTCATCGTGGTGATGAGTTAAGAGCAAATATTTAAGTTCGGAGATATCAATTTTATATTTTTCATTTAGCTTTCTTACGAAGTTTTCATAATCATCCGGGTAGCCTACATCTATGAGTAAATAACCTTCATCGCACTCCAAGAGATAGCAAGTTGTAAATCCAACTTGAATCCATTTAAACTGGCTTTTCATTGTTGATACCTCTCTTTTTGCTATATCTTTCTTTCTGTTAATATAATAATATGAAATAAAAGTTAATAGTTAGCATTAAGAGAAGTAACACATTATCTCTGATTTATATTCATTAACGTTCCTAGATTATTCTCAGCTCATAGTGCCGCAGTAGTGATTCTCTGTATCGTTTCTTTATCCATTATAATATCGGATTAGTCTATGAGGATATACATATATTTAGGACAGCCCTTAAAGCGTATACGAGGGTATTGCAGAACGACTGCCGATTTCGCATGTGCAAGACAAGGCAAAAGACAGATAGAGAGATCTATCGAGACCAAATCTCTGCCCTCTTCACCAACTATCGACGAATAAAGAGTCCAACAGTTAAAGTCTATTCTGCAGGTCTCAGAGAGGATGATTATAGGCGATATTCAAGACATTTTGGAACAGGAACGGAAAACGCCTCTTCCTATGCTAATAGAATGGGCAGAAGATTACGGGTTTGAATTAGATGGAGGTTATTTAATCCTAAACAAGGAAAGCCGACCCGAGTTTCTTGGCGATTTGGGCAGCCTATTGAGTTAAAATCGCGAATTGTGGCCCCATAAACTCAACTCCGCACACATTCCCCCTATTTCCGGAATATACGGTAAATTATTCCAATTGAATTATGGGGATTTAAATATAATGACGAAAGCTTTCAAAATTAAAATTTCTATTTTGGAGGACTGAATTAACTTTAAAATAACAGAAAAGCAAAAATAAAAAAATTAGTAAAGGTTTAAAAAAAACGAATAAAGGATACCGCTTCTTTATGCGTCTGGATTTTCTAAGACGACCGCAACACCTTGGCCGCCGCCGCAGCACGCATTAGCTAAACCGTATTTGGCGCCTTTATCTCTGAGTATTCGTGCAACTGTTCCCGGAAGGCGAACCATGGTTGCACCGAGCGGATGGCCGATAGCGGTGCTACCACCTTTTATATTCACCTTTTCTTCGGGGATGTTGAATTTATCCATACAATTAAGCGCTACGATACAGAATGCTTCGTTAATCTCCCAATAATCTATATCATCCGCTTCTAACCCAGCTTGCTCTAAGGCCATTTTAGACGCCGGCACGGGACCTCGTCCCATCACTGATGGGTCTACGGCTGCCCAACCAAAGGATACAACTTTCGCTAGGGGTTCAATTCCTCGTTTCTTCGCAGCTTCAGCTTCCATAAGCATACAAGATGTTGCTCCAGCGTTGAGTGGTGATGCATTTCCCGGAGTAATTACTCCTTCTTTGGTTCCTTCTCGTTCCACATATCCTTTTCGCCCGCCGATATCTTCTCCTTTCAGATTCTTTTTCAGATAAAATGGTTTTGAAAGGCGCGGTAATTTACTTACAGTTTCTAAGTTCGATTTTCGGGCCGCCATATCCTTATCGATCATCATCTTTTCTTCTACATTATTTTCCGCATGACCTTCAATGGGTATGATTTCACCGCCCCATACACCTCCAGTAAACCAGCCTTCTTCTTGGCTTTTGAGAGTTAAGTTATGAGCGCGTACACCAAGCTTATCTAAATCTTCCTTTGTGAACGTTGGAATTTCTTGCTCGTAGAGCTTTTGAGCAGTTTGAATCATATTGATGGTGGTAAGGATATCGTATTGTGGTCTATACCAATCGCTCTTTTTGTTAATCATGTTTAAGTTTGGTTTAATGTGCTTGTTGAATTTGATATTCATTGAGACTCGAGTCATATGCTCAAAACCACAAGCCATTGCGCAATCAATGTTGCCAACCATAATTTCCATTGCCGCATTCGTCATTGCTGTACCTCCAGATCCACATTGCCTATCTGTAAAATGAGCAGGAATATCTTCCGGAAATCCGGCTAAAAATAGAGGTAGTCTGCCGCCATATGTCCAGTTTTCAAAAACAGGAAGCGCGCATCCTATAACAACCTCTCCAACATCTTTTTTTTCAATGCCCTTATCATTTAACTTCTGATCAAAGAACTTCATTAATAATTTCGCTAATATTTCATCGCCCCGTAATTCTCCGAAGACATCTCGCTCAGGTTTCCCTGGTCTAGACCTGGAAAAGGCAGTTCTGGCATAATCGACTAACCAAACTTCTTTTAATTCTTTTGCCATTTAATAATTCACTTTTTTTAGTATTAGATCTATAATTTTTAATTATTTTAAATTAATTTTAAAAAAATATTAAATTTTTCGGAATTTGTAAATGTAATTTAGGTTTTACTAAATGCATTTGGATATTTTAGTAAATAACAATCTAATCCATTAATTCTCATAAATGATGGATTTTATAAATCCAAAGCAGATTTTTTAAATAGTCTAGATGTTTTCTTTATATGTGGTATAGGAAATAGTTGGAGGTTATCATGAAACAAGAAGAAATTTTAAGAAAATGTAAGTTAACAGAAAAAGAATTGGCAGATTTTAACAAGCAATTTGAGCAAATGGACCACCAAGAAGATCACGCAAGGGCGTATCGAACCTTAAGTAATCCTATTCGAAGGGAAATCTTGGAATTCATCGAATGCGAGGTAAAATCATTTGATGAGATTCAAGATCAAGTGGACCTTGAAAGGGACCAACTAAAATACCATCTTTCGATGCTGGAGCAACTGAATTTTCTTATGGATACCGAAACCGGGTGGAAAACCACACCCCGAGGGATAGGTTTTCTCTATAATACCATATTATAATATAGCTGCGGAGTATAATGGTAAATTTAGAGGACGCGAAAAGAAAAATCGGTGGCAAATTTCAACTTATTGCTGACAACCTTAATTCCATCGTTGAGCAGTTAGAAATCGAGGAAGAGGCGAAGATCTTAGATATCGGGACGGGGGACGGCAAAATGTTTCTTACACTCTCACTTAACGGTCATAGAGTTATTACTGGTGAACCTAAAGACGATAATAGCAAATATGCCAAACAAGACTGGTACCAAAACGCAATAAAAGCAGAAGTCGAACATTTTATTAGTTTTAAGTTCTTTCGTGTTGAAGACCTCCCATTTGAGGATGCTCATTTTGACTACATTTTTACATACGGGAGTTTTCACCATTTTAATGATAAGATCAAAGCATTACAAGAAATGGCAAGAGTAATAAAGAAGGAGGGAAAAATTGTGATAATCGAGCCAAATAGCCAAATGGCGCAACGAATCCAAAAAGAGCATCCAGAGCATCCGAACATGGAAAACCCGAAAAATTATACGAAAGGATTAGGTTTAATAGTTAATGTGAGCAGATATCGACTGGTAGACGCGTATATAATAGAAAAGGTTTAATAATAATCATCAACTTTAATTTTTAAATTCCTCTGAAGAAAGAATAAGAGTAATCTTAAAGATTAACTTTTATTATTTCCTAATATTTAAAAAACTATGAATGAAAAAGATAATAGCGAAACCATATTAGTATCCGTTGTTGCAGGGAGCACTTCCGATGAGCCGGTGTATACTAAAACACTGAAAGTACTTTCTTCTGAGGGTATTCCGCATGAATTAAAGATTCTATCAGCGCATCGCAATCCCGAAGAACTGGATGCCTACATACAGTCAAGCGAAGCAGAGGTTTTTATAGCCGTAGCGGGACTTTCAGCAGCATTACCCGGAGTAATCGCATCCAGGACAGATAAACCCGTAATCGGAGTCCCGGTAAATGCCAAATTGGGAGGTCTTGACGCACTTTTATCCATTGTTCAAATGCCCCCTGGAGTACCTGTAGCGTGCGTGGGAATAGATCGGGGGGATAATGCCGCACACTTAGCGATAAGAATATTAAAATTATTAAATGATTAAATGAAAAATATAGATTATTATAAATTGATATTTAACAATGGCAGAAAAAGAAGTAGTTGATCGAGCAAAAAAAATAGCCGCCGAAAGAGCCGTGGGAGACAATGTCAAAAAAGACATGATTTTGGGGATTGGCAGTGGCTCAACCGTTGTTTATGCTGTAAATAAACTCAGTGAAATAAATAAATCCCAGAATCTCAATGTGAAGTGCATTCCGACTTCATTCCAATCCTATCAATTGATCGTCGAAAACGGCCTGGAGTTGGTGTCTCTGGATCAGTATCCCGATATTGATTTAGATATCGACGGTGCCGACGAGATTGATAAGGATCTTAATTTGATTAAGGGCGGTGGGGGCTGCTTGGTGCAAGAAAAAATTATCGCGTCCAATGCCAAAGAACTCATTATTATTGCGGATTTCCGAAAAAATTCAAAACATTTGGGCGAAAAATGGAAAAATGGGGTTCCAATTGAAGTGATTCCAATGGCTTATATCCCCCTTATGAAGAAACTGGAAAAAATGGGGGCTACACCGATTTTAAGAATGGCAAAAGCTAAAGCTGGTCCCTTAGTCACCGATAACGGCAATTTCATCATTGATGCGGATTTTGGTGTTATAAAAAGTCCCAATGAACTCAACCAGTCTCTATTGTCAATTCCAGGAATCGTGGATACCGGATTGTTTATTGGAATGACCTCTAAAGCTTATATAGGAGAAAAAGACGGATCTATTACTATTCAATAGTGCAATGATTCCTATGGAACTAAATTAGAGAATATCTTGATTACTGACTGAAAAATTAGAATAAAAGGAAAAAAAAGGAATTTTATTTATTTACTTTTTCTAAGCGGTAAAATTTTATGAAAAAGGGCGAAATAAAGGTAAATTTTAAGTTGAAAAGCGTGTTTTTATTAGAGAGGTTATAATCGTGGTTGATAAATTTACAATTAAGATTGTGAGTGGAGAGCATACAGAAAATCCCAGAAAGCGGATTCACACAATAAAAGACCCGTCAAATACCTCACTGCCGGAATTAAATGTCCAATTGCCTATTGCCTATGAAGGTCCGGAAGGAGATACCGGAGAACTAGTCTATACTCCGGAGCATTACTTTGTATCGTCTATTTCGGGGTGCTTCTTCACGACCTTCTCAGTGGTCTGCTCCAATTCGAATTTCAATTACAACTCAATGAAAATTGGTTCGAGGGGATATGTGGGAACCAGCACGGGAGAAAAAATTATGGAAAAAATAGAGCAGGACATCACCCTCAGCATTCCCCCTTCGATGAACGAAAAAAAGGCGCATAGGATTTTGGAAATGACCGAAAAGCGGTGCCCCTTAGCAAAGTCTATACGGTCGAAAATAGTAAATAACTACAGAATTGTCGTGGAATAACAAAGCGAGGTATAAAAAAACCAAATGTATTAATTTATTTTTTCTTTTTCATTTTTTAAGCACCTTATGAATATAAAGAGTATTGCGTCAAAAAACCTATCGTGTTAAAGCCATGAAAATCCCAGGATTTATCGACCTCCAAGTGAATGGATATAAAGGGGTAAATTTTTCGGACCCTAAATTAAAATTAGACGATATCCTGTTTGTGAATCGGAAACTGTTAAAATCGGGAACTATTGGGTATTGTCCCACCCTAATTTCTTCACCCCTAAAGACTTATAAGCGGAACCTTCCATTAATAGTAAAAGCGTCTCAAGTTGATAATGGAGCGAAGATTTTGGGGATACACTTAGAAGGACCGTTTATCGACCCATCTGACGGTCCTCGCGGTATCCATTTACAGGAGAATATAATCCCTCCATCAATTCAGCTATTCAAAGACCTCTATTCTTGGGCACAGAAAAAGATTGCTTTAATTACTCTCGACCCAGAACAAGGAAAAGCATTTGAGCTTATTAGGTATATCTCAGAAAATTCTAATACGGTTGTATCATTAGGACATACTCTCGCTCAGAAGGATATAATCAATAAAGCTATAACCTTGGGTGCGAGGGCAGCAACGCATATAGGAAATGGGATTTCAGAACAGATACACCGACACGATAATCCCATCTGGCACTTTTTAGCTGATGAGCGGATAATTGGGCTATTTATTACGGACGGATTCCACCTCCCTTTAGACTTTATCAGAGTTGGACTAAGGGCAAAAGGAATTTCAAATTTTATCATAACGAGTGACTTAGTGCATTTAGCGGGGTTAGAGCCCGGAGATTATTCCTTTAATGATACAACGGTACGTTTAGAAGAGAGCGGATACTTACATAGAAGGGATTCCTCGCTATTGGCAGGCTCCACCTCTCCAATGCTCAAATGCATGGATGTATTGGCATCACTTAAAGAACTCACATTAAAGGAACTCGTCACAATAGGATATTCAAATCCCTTGAGGCTTCTAAATAAGAGTAAATTTGAATTGCCCGAAGAAATTCCCGAAATTTCCTATGAAGGCGGAACATTTAAGAATAAAAGAATAGATAATTATAATTAAGGGTGAATTATCTGGTTCATTTTTTTCAAATATTTGATAGATGTTTTGATTTCCTTATCCAAATCGTATTCCGGGGGTAAGTTCCCGATATCAATTGCGATATAGCCTTCAAAGTCATATTTTTCCAAAGCCTTCAAGGTTCCCTCCCAATCGATATTCCCCCGGCCCACTCCTAAGTGTTGGTTTACACGACCATCATTATCGGAGGCGTGGACGAAAAATATTTTTTCTTGCAACTTTTCCACCGAAAGGGGAATGATTTCTTTCTGTGCGTGTAAATGCCCGCAGTCTAAAACCGCTCCAAAATTATCCGAGTCAACCCAATCGAATAATCTGAGTATTGCGTCGGTATTTGGAATCGATTCATGGACTCGCGGTTCCAAACACAATTTTAACCCGTGATCATAGGCGATCGCATCGCACTGCTTAATTGAGTTCACTATCGTGTTCCAATGGTCATTCCAATCGAAACGAAGTTCAATTTCGATTTTTGGGTTAACATCAAATTTAATGCTGTCTTTATACGGAAACTCGCTGTATTTAACAGGGGGCATATGTGAGTCTAATTGAATGGTTTCACACCCAAGATACGTGGCTAATTCCGCGGCTTTCTCGAAGAGTGGAAGGTGATGTTCCCAGCCTTTTTCCATTAGTGCTGGAAATACCGCACATAAGTTATTGACCTTTAACCCCAAGTTTTCGAGCTTTTCCCGAATCTGTTTCCTTTCTTGCCATTCTTCGAGGAGGTTTTGCTTGCCCATCGCCTCTAACTCGGTCGTTTCAAATCCGAGCCCGCGTATCTTTCTTAATGCCTTTAGAACATCTGAAACCCTAAAGGAATCTCCATATTTTCCGAATTTGGAAATCGCATACAGCCACGCACAACAGAAGTTTAATTGCATTTTAATTTAATTCTATATTCTATTTAATTTAATTTAATTTAATTCTATATTCTATTTAATTCTATATTCTATTTAATGATTTAGAGATTATCTTTTATAGATTGAACATAAATGTATATATTTTTTTGCAGAACGGATGATAATTTCTTTTTCCTCTTCGCTAATCATTGCAAAAGTGTTTATACTAATCGTTTAGGTTATAATTATAGAAATCTTTAATAGTAATATATATTTCTTACCGTATTTCCTATCATATTTCCTACCATATTTCTTAACATACTTCCTACCGTATTTCCTACCATATTTCCTACCATATTTCTTAATCTTTTTTGATCAATTTTTAGATTACCCAATCCCAAAAAGAAGCACAATTACCCACATAATAAAGAAACTGATTGTATTCGTTAGGTTTACAAGGGTAGATGTGACTTGCTCATTGTAACCGAACTCAACGGCAAAACTAATCGAAGACATCCCGATCGGAAGAATTAGCGCGACAAAAATGGCGGCATTATTTACCGTCCCGAAGGGGAGGAGGAACATCATTAGAAGTCCGATCAATAACCCAAATCCGTAGCGGATGAGCAAAACTGTTGCTATCAGCTTCCAGTGAGATTTATCGAATTGAATATTGATAAAAATGCCCAGAATCAAAAGGGTTAGTGGGCTATTAGCTTTTGCCAACAAATCCAATAAATCCGTCACAAATAAAGGAAAGCGTATGCCCGTGAGGTTAATCAGTAATGCTATGATTAATGTAAGGAGCGGTGCGGATTTTAATATGTTTTTTACGATGTTCCTCGTTCGCATTTTGTCAGGCACGGGTTTAATTTTAGGAGAATGAACAAAGCCCATTGAATAAGAATACACAAACACCACAAATGAATTTCCCAGATCAAACATCACCACATATTCAAACCCTTCCACGCCCCATATACCTTTAATCATCGGATATGCGAAGAGGCCTATATTAAAGCCGACACATGTCATTAATAATAACCCCCGCGTTTTATGGGGGTACTTACGGGAAATCAAGTAGGAAAATCCTAAAACTAAAAAACTATAGCCAAGCGCCAAAAAGGGCAGTAAAATCAAGGTAGGATTGATTATAATACTGCTAAATACATTAAGGATTAAAGCAGGAAGTGTAATGTTCAATATAAACTTGGCTATGACCTTTCCATTACTTTCGGTAAAGATTCCCGCCTTTTTGAATATGTACCCAATTAGAATTATGGTAAGGGATAATAAAAAAATATAATTTGCGTCTGCCATAAAAACCGTGCCTTTTCTTAGTACCTTTAAAGTATTGTAAGATCTATAAGCCATTATCGATAATAATTGTTGCTTTTTGTGTGCCTTTTAGGGCTTTTTTACATCATAACATTACCCTCTAAAATAGGTTCATGAATATAATTGTATTATTGGTTAACTGATTATCCGCCCTACAGAGGGTATGGAGGGAAAAGAGATAAGCGCCCAATTGTACGAAATTGAATTTAAAATGCTAAGAGTTTTCTGTCTCCTCCCATCTAATACACCATTTCCGTCTTTCTCTGGTATAGATTGTTCTGTACTTCTGATAGTTTGCTTCAATAAGAGGGATTTCGCTTGCCAAAAGCAGGCTTGAAATACGTTCGTTCAAGTAATTAAAATCGATTAATTTTGTACAGATACAAAAAAAAAGGATTCTTTATTTTGAGGTGAATTGGGATTATTTTATTTAATCGGGTTTAGACGTTTGTTTTTATGGTTTTTTTACGCATTATCAGAAATGTCCCAGAGATTACAGTGATCATAGTTGCTACTCCGAGAAATATGGGTATATTATACCCTGGAATTATATCTCCGTTATCATCATCGGCTCCATCATCATCGGCTCCATCATCTTCAATTTGGACTTGTTCTTCAGATAACTCCACTTCATAAATAGGTTCCCCAGGGTTCGTGGTCACTATCGACCCATTTTCTAACACTCCCTTTTCGTTCCATGTAAATTCCGCCGAAAAGGTTATATTTATATAATAATCTTCTTCAGGGTAAGTAGGGAATAATAATTCCTGATAGTAATCTACGGTTACATTCAAAGTCATATTATTGTCTTTAAGGGTTGTAGTCACATTTTCATGTATTCCGTCTAATGCATCCGCCCCTGAACTTAAAGTCTCATTCACAGGGGTAATGATCAAAGGATATCCCCAAAGAAGGGGAGCAAAACCAAACAAAGGATTCGCATCTCTCCAGTCCTCATCAATCGGAATATCTAATGTTTGTTCTGATCCGTTAACCTTCACATCGATCTCCAAAACTGTTATCTCATCTGGACTCTCTCCCATTGTTTTGTTCGTTTCGGTAATACTTTCTATTTCAATCAAGGTGGAATCTTCCTTGTTAAATATGACATCAAAATCATACACATCTTCAAATTCTGATGGTACTTCTATCTCTATACATTTATCCCATAAACTCTCGTTAAATTCTATAGACTCCCAAATGGCGTTGTATCCTTCGTCTACCCCGGTACTGTTATCATCTGCCGCGGCCAAAGAGCCATTTGCTGCCGGTAATACCGACGTTCCCATTAATCCCAAGCAGAGTAGAAATC
>CAZDJH010000028.1:0-17934 GCA_964505645.1 uncultured archaeon
CAAGATGCTATAAAATAATTGTCCATGAATTGAAAATAAATATTAATTCCTTTTCACCAATAAATTTCATACCAAGATTCTCTGCAGACTTAAACCTATCAGGAAGGACTCAAAATAGGGCTGCAGAATTGTTGAAGCTAGCTAAAAAATATAGAATCACCGCAGGAAAGGCCCCAACAGGTCTTGCAGGGGCAGCCTTATATATTGCGGCAATACAAGTCGGAGAAAGGAGGACTCAAAAGGAAATCTCAGATACCGTAGGTGTCACTGAAGCAACGATAAGAAATAGGTATAAAGAAATCTCTCATATGGTTCAAAACCATCAACAGAGAGAGATATCCCTAGGGGCATCACCCAAAGAGGAATCAGTGGAAGTTAAAACTTAACCCGATTACTTTTTATATCTAAAATTGAAAATTAAAATGGAGATCTAGGATTTCTCGATATTTTTAAATCTATTACTTAACTTTAATCCTTTTAATAACTTCAGGGCGTTTTTTATAAAGTATACGATAACCACAATGGGAACATTTAATTCCTGGTAATGCAGTTAATTCCTTTTTACTAACCGATTGACCACAACGGGCACATACATATTCCATATCATATATAATGTACCCTTTTTAAAATATATTTTTATAACGCTCTTCTCTTAAGAAATAAATTAAGATATGATAAAATAAGTCCAATTCCTAAATATATTAATAATTAGTCTTTTAAAAAGAAAATAAAAAATTGGTTAGATATATATAGATTTTTCCTTCTTTTCATTCTCAATGAGGCTCATCTCCTCTAAATTTTTCTCTAATTCATCCCTTTTCGATTGAAGGTTTTTTGAAATATCATCAATATTCTCCAAGGAGTACTTTTCATTAATTGGGAGCGTAAATGAAGTTTTAAGTAGTTCCAAAAGTGTTATGGAAGCTTTCAAATCAGTCAAATCCTCATTAACTATCGCAATATTATCCGTTTCAGCTAATAAAACTAAACCATCAATATCAAATCGAGCTTTTGTTATAGTAGGAATTAATCCATTGGCTCCAATTATTACACCTTTATCAATTTTATGGCATTCATTTTCTCCTAGAAACGAATTTAATAATTTTTTTGATGTAGAACTGGCATAAATTTTAGGGATTTTTGAATTAAGTTTATTCTTATTCACTGGATAAGCTCCTAATGCGATAACCAAATCTACTCCGCAATTATTTATGATTTCAGAAAGGAAATTAGAGATCTTGTAAATGCCCTTCGGATTTAAACTTTGAGCGTCAGAAGTAATTAATAAGAGATTTTCATCTCTGGAATTATTTTGATCTCTTTTTCCAATTAAAATTTCAGCCTTTGGAGTGGATAAAAGGCTATCATCGACGATCGCCCCTGCAGGGTAATCATCAAATATTATATCAAGATAAGGTTTAGCATCCACCTGACCGATTAAGGTATCTATTGCAAACTTTCCGATATCCGCGATTCCTGGCATACCGACAATCGCTAATTTTGCCTTCAAGGGGCGAGATATGCGTTCTATAACTCTTATTCCCGAACAACTAGATAATTTCATTTTTTTTCCTCGTTTTCTTATTCTTACTAAATTAATATCAATTTTTTTAAATTAAAAATGGAATATTATTGACATATTCCTTAACATATTTCTAAAAAAATATATTCATGAAATTATACAAACAATTATCTTATTAAAATAGGTGTATTATCCTTATAGAGTGAAGATTTAGTATAATACAAAAAAGGCTTTAAATATATTATTCCATTTATATAACATAACTGATTTATGAATTCTAAAATTATCGCACTGCTTTCAGACGGGATTGATAGTCCAGTTGCATCCTATTTAATGATGAAAAAAGGCTTTACACCGATATTTGTGACATTTATCACTACGGAAACCCAAAAGAGACAAATGGAAATAAAAATTCAAAAAATCGTGAAAAAGTTGGGAGCATTCACCGACGAGCACCTGAAGCTTAATATTATTCCATTTTCTAATAATTTGAATGAACTTATAAAAAGATGTCCACGTAAGTTAACATGCATCTTATGTAAGAGATTGATGTATAGAATTGCGATGGAAATTGCAAAGAAAGAGGAAACTAATCTAATTCTAACGGGAGACATATTAGGTGAACAAGCTTCCCAAACATTGTCAAATATTTCATCTTATAACCCCTTATTTAGAGATTATATAAAAATCTCCCCCTTGATTGGATTTAATAAATTAGATGTGACTAATTTAAATAAAAAAATAGGAGTCTTCGAAATTTGTTCCCAAAAACTCCAATCATGTCAATTCTTTCCTCAATATCCAGAAACCCACGCGAAAATGCCAGAAATACTTTATGCAGAAAGTTTATTAGATTTGAAAAAACTAATCAAAGATTCATTAAAACATCTTAAAAATATATTAATTTAATTTAATTATAATTTATACTTAAAATTGTTAAGGGTTTTTGATAGGAAAGAAAATTCTAAGTTTTAGACATTTCCTCTAGTCTTATTCTAAACTCTCGGTCCTCTAGCTCAATAACCTTATATATATTCAATGCCTCGGAGACGACTTGGGCTAAAATATGCTTGCAATATTTACGATTTCGATTAATAACCACTTCTTTGTAAAAATCAACACAACTACAAAAAACTTGTGGATAAAGTATATATTCACGTTCGGTTCCTAATGCCGTCCATAAAACCTTCTTGGAAGGAGAATATACATATTTTGTAATTCCGCGTTCCAGTGCCTCAATTATATTTTTGGAATTATTCAGAAAGGTATGATCCAAAAATTCTAAAATAATATTATCTATATCTCCCTTTTCTCTTACTAAATCTATTAGTTTTTCAATATTATTTTTTTCCATATATTATTGCTTCAGAAAGTATGTACTTAAATTAAAAGATTTTCAATACTAAATATAATTTATATTAAGAGTTACCTTAATTATAGTACGAGCTATAAATAAATAGATCAATTTTGAATCGAATTCTTTATCTACCAACTAGATACTTTCCATCAATTTCTGGTGCGGAGCTTTACTTACAGAGGATGGCAGAAATATTTACTGATAAAACGTTATATAAAGTTGATATTTATACTTCTAATGCAATTGACTTTAAAGCGTTAAGATCTTCGAAGGGACGAGTAATTAATAAAAGTGATAGATTTTATGATGAAGTAAATCAATTAAAAATAAATCGCTTTTCAATTGAATATAATCATCCCGTTCCAGACTATATTAGAAACCTCCGCCAAATCCGCTCCTTCAGAAGCCTCAATATTCCCGAAGCAAGCTTGAAAAAGATTCTAAAAAATGGGCCATATCTCCCAACTCTAATTGATTTTCTAATAAATAGGCCCCCAGACTATGATCTGATTCACACAACATATTATCCTTACTTTAATTTAGTTATTGCGCTAATCTTAGGAGAGGAATATGGTATACCGTCTATATGTACCCCATTTTTTCACTTTTCCAATCCTAGATATGCCGATAAAGATTTATTTGTAATATTAAGAAAATTTGATGTACTTATTGCTTGTACGTATACAGAAAAAAGGATTTTAGAAGACATGGCAGGAATAGACAACGAAAAGATAAAAGTTATTCCAATGGGTGTTGATTATTCGATCTATCACGATTTTGGAAGTGTTAAATCATATAGTTTTAAGAAAAAATTCTTCAAACCCCATCAAAAAGATTACAAAATGGTGTTGTTTTGCGGATATAAAAACTATGAGAAGGGAGCAATTTCATTATTAAAGTCAATTCCCTTCATCTTGGAGGAGAAAGAAGAGGTCTATTTCGTATTTATTGGCCCATCAACAAAAGTATTCGATATTGAACTCTCAAAAATTAGAAAAAATACTCGAGCGAGGATATTGAATCTTACCCCCCACAATTTAAAAGGTTATTTCGATAAGAAAAAGATCTCTGCGTTTTTCGAGGCGGATGTTGTCGCGATGCCAAGTAGAAGCGATGCATTTGGAATTGTCTTTTTAGAGGCATGGGCTTCGGGAACCCCCGTGGTTGGGGCAAATATAGGGGCGACACCAGAAGTAATACAAAATAAGGTGGATGGCTTATTGGTTGAATTTGATGATCCTATAGATATCGCTCATAAAATCTTGAGGCTCCTTCAAAATAATAAGCTAAATAAGCTTCTTGGAGAAAACGGAAGGAGAAAGGTAGAATCGCGATTCACATGGCATAAAGTCGCCCAGAAAACTCATGAACTATATCAAAAACTAATCGGGGGAAATTCTTTATGAAAACCTTAGCAGGAAATCCTTATATAAAAGTTAAAAATGAGAAAATTTTAATAGATGAAGTGGCTCTTGACGAAATTGTTGATAAATTTAAAACTCCAACGATGCTCTTTATTGAAAATAAGATCAGAGATAATATAAGAACATTCAATGACGTATTTAATGATACGTTTGCAAATTATAGTGGTTATTATTCGGTAAAAGCGAATTTTCTCCATTCGATAAATAGAATTGTTTCTAATGAAGGTCTCGGCGCCGAAATAATTAGCCTACCTGAATTAAATGTCGCCTTAAAGGAGGGGTTCTCTCCACACAACATAATCGTTGGCGGCCCCTATCTATCAGATGCTTTAATTGACAAATGCCTTAAGCATTCAGTCAAAGAGATTGTAATATACAATTTAAAAGACATTTTGAGAGTTCATAGGAGAGTTAAACAACATGATACACATCAGAACCTCTGCTTACGTATCAATCCAATGAAATATGAGAGCAAAATGGGTGTGCGGGTAAATTCTGCCAATTCTAAAAAATTATATGATATTTTAGAAAAATGTCCAAATGTTTCAATCTCAACCATTGTTTCTCATTACGGCTCTCAAATGAATAACATAAACCAGTACAAGAAAAATGTGGATGTTATTGCTGAATCTATAAATATCCTACATAAACATGGGATCGAAATAAAGAATCTCAATTTAGGCGGTGGATTCCCCGAAGCGACGGTTATGCCCAAACTTCAACTGGAGAAGATCGCACGAGGGATTAAAAACCAAATTAATAGTCATAATATAGATTATGAAAGAATTTATTTTGAACCCGGGAGATATATAGTTGGTGATGCAGCGATCTTTATTGCCTCTGTCCATAAAACCACGAAAGATCGCTGGATTGTTATTGATGTAGGAAATCACATCTGTCCGAAGTTTGCCAGATGCGCACTTCGATTCTATAATGCTTCACGGATTGATCGTGCCCATAAATATAAAACTTCTATTGCCGGAATTATCCCTACAGATCAAGACGTTCTCGCTAAGGATTATTTCTTGACCCAATGCATTAAAGAGGATGACAAAATTCTTATTACAAATGTCGGGGCATATTGCCTGACATTTTCAAATAGATTTCCGTACCGCCTCCCTAAAATCTTACTTATTAAAGATGATCAGTTACAACTCCTATTTGATCAAAGCGTTCATGGAGATTTTGCTATTTTTTAATATATATATAGGTTTTAATTCATATCAAAAACCTATTATCACTATAATGTATTAAGTTTGTTATTACATCATAAAGAAAAATTAAATTTAATAAAATAAAAAATATAAAAAAATTTTGGACCTACTGGAGAATTCTTAATGCTTTAATTTTATTAATAAATAAATTTTAAAGTAAAATGAATTGGAGAATATGAAACAGGAGGATTTCTAATGTAACATCTGGGTATTATATACCTTCTAATTTTTAGTCAATTTCTAATATCTTAATAATATCCTACATAATTAATGTGATAAGAGTGCAATCGTTTATAAATAATGCAAAGAAAAGGACTATAGAACGCCCAGTCCCCAAAAAAATAGGATTTGCTAATATTAAAATTATCGGGGCGGGAGGTGCTGGAAATAATACTATTGACAGACTAATGAAAATCGGAATTAAAGGTGCAAAATGTATTGCTGTAAATACAGACTATCAACATCTGGAGATGGTTGAGGCAGATTTCAAAATCTTAATTGGAAAAGAATTAACCAGGGGACTAGGTGCTGGAGGAGATCCTAAAATCGGAAAAGCTGCAGCAGAAGAGGATCGAGAAGATCTTATCAAGATTTTGAGAGAATCAGATCTGGTTTTCATAACATGCGGTGAGGGCGGAGGAACAGGCACTGGGAGTGCACCTATCATAGCAGAAGTTGCAAAAAACGAAGATGCGATAGTTGTTGGCGTGGTTTCCTTGCCCTTTAAGTCCGAAATAGGTAGAGTCGAAAAGGCGCAAAATGGATTAAACCGCTTAAGACAATATGTAGATACATTAGTCGTAATAGATAATAATCGATTGTTAGAAATCGCTCCAAACCTTCCTATAATTGAAGCCTTTAGTGTTGCTGATGAAGTTTTAGCAACAATGGTTAAGGGTATAACAGAAACAATTTCAATGCCTTCCTTAATAAATTTGGATTACGCAGATGTTAGAACTATATTGGGTTCGGGAGGAGTCACTATTGTAGGTGTGGGAGAATCAAACGGAAGTGAAAATCGAGTAGATGTTGCAATTAACGACGCTTTAAATTCTCCACTTTTGGATGTGGATATTCAAGGTGCTAAAGGAGCTTTAATCCATATCTGCGGCGGAAACGATATGACCTTAGCGGAAGCGAATTCAGTTGCGGCTAAAATTTCCCAGAAAATGGATGTTAAAGATTCAAAGGTTATTTGGGGCGCTCGAGTAAGCGAAGAGTTTGACGGAATATTGCGAGTTATGCTGTTAATAACCGGGATAAAATCTCCGCAAATATTTGGAAAGGAAGAGGTTAACAATAAGACTCAATTTGACGCAAATATTGATTTTAAAAAGGAGAAAATAGATCTCTCAAATGAACTATTTAATATTGATGAAATAAATTAAAGTTTTTCAACTCCTTTTATTTTTAAACCCAATTATAAAGATCCTTTTAGAAAGCAAACTTTTTACAACTCAAAATGATATGGACTTAACTAAAATCAGGTTTGTACATTTTTTTAAACCGCTGTTTTTGCTTCTTAGTGTACATATTTTCGAGGTATTTTAATACCGTATGGTGGGGCATCCCGTTAATTAACATGTTAATTGCCTTTTTGGCGATTTGTAAATTTTCATGATCCGCAATTATCGATATTGTTTTACCGAAAATAGATACATAACATTCTGCATATTGCTCAATTGCTTCTCGAATCTCTCCATTCCTTCCTATCAATCTCCCCTTTATTCTTTTTAACTTTTTCGTTGACTTCCCTAAGATCGTTGAGAGATTTATAACTTCTAACATATTTTCGTCATTTTTTAACTTTAAGGCTTTATTGGGATTAAAACCTCTATTAATTGCTCTAATGACTTTCTTTGCGATTAATGTGTTTAATGGGTCATAATTTTCTCTTTCAATATCGGGTTTTACATCTACTTCTCCCGTATCGCTATCTATATCAATTTTTACTCCTAAAGTGTTTTCAAGTTCGGTTTTCATTTCTCCATTTGTTCCAATTACTACACCAATACGCTTTTTATTCAGTTTAAACATTCTTTCACCTTCAATTGCGATTTCTATGCAAAAAACTCACACATGTATTCTAATCATTCATTACTTATGATTCTTTTTATAAAAATCTAATTCTATCAAGATTTATCCAATTAAATGCCAATTACTTTATAATAGAATTTTTCCCGATCGGGTAATTCGAGATTAAATTTCTCAAAATAATTGAAAATATTTTTAATATCGCGGACTAAGAACTTTTCAGCTTTGGGATGGGCCGTAGATACAGCTTGGGACATATCTATATAAATAGGTTTCTGATTATGATATAATATATTATAATGGGATAGGTCTCCATGAACTAAATGTGCCTTCTGATATAGGTCCCTAATAAAGTATAATATATCCCTCAAAAGGTAATCTAAATTCCGAGGATACTTTATATCCTTTAACCTAGGGGCAGGGATAGGACCAAAACCAATATATTCCATAATGAGAATATTTTCTCTTACATAATAAGGGGCAGGAACTTTTAAATCTGCCTTTTTAGCCCGTTTTAAGTTCGTATATTCCTTTCGGGCCCATAAATATATAATTTTTGATACGTTCTTTGGTATTTTTTTAAATCTGGGATCGCCTAATATGTAATTTTTCATCCATTTAGATGTATTACTATCGATTTTGTATATTTTAACCGCGACTTCTTTGTCTTCTTCATCGTATCCTAAATATACGTTTGCTTCCTTACCTGCGGAGATAATTCCCTCGATATAAGATAGAATTCCCTTTTCCAAAACCTTTTTTAAAGCAATAAATGTTCTTTCATCTAAAACGGACTGTAATGCAGCTCTTTTTTTGGACTTATCTTCCTTTTTAATACGCTTTTTATCAATTCGGGCCTTTATTATCTCATCTAATTCTTTATTAGAAAACATTTACGAATCACTTTCCTTTAATATCTTAAATTGTTTGTTGAAAAAGTATTGAAATCTTCTTGTTATCTTTTCTCCCCCTTTTTTCTGAAGTATTACCCTATTTTTGAGGATCTTATTAACATTATATAATTTATCATCTATGAAGAGTTGTTCATCAATGGAAAACGGTAATAACTTAACCAATGCCTTCAAGCGATAAATATTCTTCCCCCCCTGCCTATCTCTTCCAATTAACTTCTTGGTTCTTTTTAATAGAAAGTGGTATTTACCCTTTAAAAATGAGATAATATAATTTAACAACTCGTTTGTGCTTAAAAAGAAATCTACGCCGTACTTTTTCTCATCGATTTTTGAAATGAATTGCCTTTTATCATTATTATATAACCTTTCAACATACTCTTGAATTTCCATTATGCATTCTCCAATTAAATTAAAATGAGTTTCGTTTAAAACACGTAATTGTAGAATAGAAACATATCCTCCGCTTCTGAGCTTTTCACAGTTTTTGCAAAGATTATAATTAATATGTACACTAACTTTTTGACGGTGTTTTATTTTAAGATTTTCCTTTAGATTACCTTCAACCTTAATTTCCAGATCCGTTAGCCGATCTTTAGAAGTGTATTTAAATGTGGTTTCATCCAAGATAATTCGGAACTCGATCTTTTGGTTTTTAAAAGAAGGTTCTAACATAAATCGGTCTATTGCTTCTTCTATAATATCATAAATGTTTTCATTCTCCGATTTATTCCATTGTTCATTTTTTGCAAAGCTTAAACATTCTAAACAAATATTAAAAGAGAAATTCTTTGGAATCGTAAATAATGGATTTTCTTTTAAATAGCATTCCAAACACATACCAAAATGAGGCGAATCACCATCATTAATATTTTTTCCACATATTGCACAAAACCGGTTCACCATTTTAGAAAATCATCTTCATAGCCATAGGAACCCCATTAATTTCTTGGACACCTTCTTTTGGAAGGATTTTATGATTAATGGCCCTTTTGATAATATCTTTTCCAACAATATTAAAATATGACGCAGTTTTTAATATCTTAATTGCTTCTTCCATTTTAATAAGTTCTCCGCCAAAAAATTGATGAGATACCTCAATTCTTAAATTTTCTTCCTTAAAGACTTTATTTAGGAGGCTTTCATCACATATAGCAACGGTTTCAATACCATTTCTTTTATGTATTTTAATATATACTTTCATCTTTTTTTGGAATTCTCTATCTTTCCTTTATCTCCGTTCTCGCTCCACATGCGGCGCATTTTAGATATTCTTTTCTCCCCTCTTTCGTAATTCTCGTGTCAGGTTTACTGCATACATCGCATAATACGTAATCTTCGGCATAAGACTTAATTAAACGGTTTAATACTCTCGCTTTATAATGACTTTTTAAAAATAACTGACTTCCTCGCACCTCTCCCCTTGTTCCCGCCATTTTTAGAAAGACACTCATAAAATGCTTTTCACTTCGATTTAAAGTATTTATAATTTTTGTAAAATTAGAGATATAGGTATTCCTTCCTTCATAACGTATTTTAACCGGGGGTATCTCAAACCTATTAGACTTTTTTACGTTATCTGGTATTTTCTTATATGCTTCATCAAGTAAATTATCATATTCTTCAATATCCATATTTTAATAAAACCACCTTTCAAAAATAACTTTTTTGTTAAATATTATAAGAAGTATAGACATCTCCATTACGGTATATTTTTATATTGACTTCTAACTCTTTTAATTTCTGTTTTAATTCTCCTTCTGAGATATCTAATTTCTCATAAAGGGCATCAAAACTGATACCCTCTTGTTCTTTAGAGTATTTCGTTATTATTGCTAATATTTCATCCGTTATTGTAGTATCATCCACGTCTCCCTCCATAAAGAGGGAATCTACATCTATCTCCTCGGTCATCTCATCGAAAACCGCATCAGTTTCCTCTATTTCAGGAATCTCTTCTAAATCTCCCGCTTGTATTCTTTTAATTATTTCTGCATCTATTAATAATTTCTGATTAGGATTATTTACTTTATGAATGATTTCAGGTGAAATTGATACAAAATCTTTCCAATTTCTAATCAATCCAATTATATCAACAAGGTCGCCCATATCAAACATCTGATAATCCTCCGGATCTACACGCCATAATGTTGCCCTAATCAAACCAGTCCCATCGTCCAAGTCTAACTCTAAGCGGGCCTCTGAAGCACTTTCATCCTCGCCTGAGTATTCCATATTTAAGAACTCTCGTTTATCTACAATTGTAGCCAAAATTCTTACTCTTTTTATTTTACCAAAAATGGTATAGAGTATTTCATCTTCTTTTGAGTATGCTCCATTAAGGAGATGATGTATCCAGCAACGAACTGCGGGATATCTTTTATAAGTCTTTGTTTCGTTCATATTATTATATATTAATTGATATATTTTAAAAATTTTTAAACATTTTATTTGGTTTATAAATGGAGAATTTAATCTAAATTTAAAAAATGGTAGCGGGGGTTCGAGTTTCAGTATGCTGGAGTCCAGCAATCTACTTTTGAACGAACGGTCTCAGGGTTATGAGCCCTGCGGCATAAACCAGGCTTGCCCCAAGCAGAGATACTTTGCTTAGTCTAGCCCACCCCGCTATTATTAAAAAAAGGACGTATATGTTTTTATATTTGCATATATAATTATTTTCTATTTCTTATATTTTTTCCTATTTTTACTTAAGGATTTAGAATGGTAGGAGTTTTAATATTTTCTCTATGATAACTGATTAATATAAAATTTAATTATTTACTTAGTAAAAATGACTAATTCTCATAGATTTACATTCTTTGGGAGGAATATGGGACTAATTATCCGTAGTTACTCAAAAACTCAGCCTTATGTCTTTTTTCATTTTATAAAACGGAAATTAGATGGGGAATGGGAAAAATCAAGTAAGAATCAAGGGAAAAAAATAAAATTTTCATTAGAAGAGATAATTTTCATATTACACGTGGCAACTCGGAAAAGAGATAATTGGAAGACAGTACATATTTATTCTAATAATAAAACGGAAATTATACTCAATTGGGAGAAATATACTTATGAAAGATTATGGATTTCTGCAGATAATTATTCTAAAGTACTTCATATGGCTGAAATTGAACTTTTTAAACGCCTTTTAAATCATATTCTTAAGGAAAAAATAGCATTCTCCACAAATACCAATAATTTAGACGATAATGAAAGATCCAAGAACTTATTGGATAAAAAGGATAAGAATTTGATTAAAATTAGAGGAAGAATAAAAAGAACCACAAAAAAGGCAATATTAATCGCCTTTAATCTATCAAATGAAGCTTGGATACCAAAATCTGCGATTGAAAATGATATTAACACAAATCTTAAAGCAGACCAATTTTTTTTGATTAAAGATTGGCTACTTAAAAGGAAAGCCATAATTCCTTAAAGAATTGAAATTAGTCGTTTATTTTTAATTAATTATTAAATTTACCTTTTAATCCAATAATTTTAATTTCAATTCTGAATTTTCAGACTTAATATTTCGGAAAAAGTAATATCTCACATGAATTATATTGATTTTTTAATAGATTTCTTTTTGAACCCATGGACAATTATTTCCCTTATATTTTGGGCTTTTGTCGGTATATTAGTTATTTTATTAAGAAATAAAAAGGAATCTTATACTCTTTTTTTCCCTTTTTTAATCTTATTCAGAACAAAAAGATTGAATAGCATAATCAAAAAGATTGGTAAAAAATATCCTAGGGCTTGGAGGTCCTTCTGGACGATAGGAATATTTGTCTCTTTTGGATTTACCATTTTTGGATTCTGGCTTTTCTTTTCTAATCTAATCGATCTTTTTATTAGTCCATCAATTCAAAATGCGGTAACTCCATTGATTCCAGGAGTCACTATTGATCTTCCGCTCTTTGCATTCATATTTTTACCTTTATTGTTGGTAGTAACCACTCATGAATTAGCACATGGGATCGCAGCTTCTGCGGATGATGTTGAGATCGAATCAACAGGTGTTCTTGGAGGGGGTATTTTTTGGTTAATTGGTTTTGGAGCCTTTGTGGAAGTGAATGAAAGAGAATTACAGTCTAAAAAATATAATCGGAGAACCAGACTTAGAATTAGTGCAGCAGGGACCTATGTTAATGCGATAACTGCTGGAATCGCACTTATAATGTTTTTTCTCACCCCTCTCTTCATTTCCCTCTCCTATTCAGAGGTCCCGCAAGTTTATGGCGTTATGGACATACAGCAAGGTGGCTATAATTATGGAAATATAACCGCGGGGGATAATATCATTGCAATAAAAAATGCATCAAAACCTTATACATCTTTAGATTATTATCAAGGATCCACCCTTAGCTCTGTCTTAAATGAGTATTCTGTTGGAGATATTTTAACAGTTAGAACATACACTTCTTGGGGGGGGTTTATTGAAAAAGAAATCTTATTAGGTCCAGAAATCCCCCTTAATTATACCTATAAGAATGATACTACGATCTTGATTAATTATAATTACAGTAGCGGTTCAAATTTAAATATATTAATAAATAAAATTAATGATATACAAATAAATAGATCAGAAGGAATAACTTTTTGGTCTTTTAGGACCGATTTTAGTTTAGATCGCATAAATTTAACCACCATTGATGGTATGAAATATTCATATCAAGTAAAAGATGGTAATCCATATATCGGAATTACTAGGTTCATTACATATATGTATAAAAATGAAATTGGACATTTATTCACTAACTTCTTTCCAGACCTTATTTTTAAGGAGATTGGATGGTTATTTTTAATCGCTTTTAGCGTGACAATATTTAATATGCTTCCTCTTCCTATTTTTGATGGGGATAGAATAGTTAAAGAGTTGATTAATTGGGTGGTTGGGGAAAGATATGATGAAAAAGAAGAACGAGATGAACAATTCCTTTATACCAAAGAAAGTATCACCTTAGAGTTATCAGAGTATCGTATAGAAGAAATAACTTCTATCACATTTTCTTGGGGTAAAAACGATGGTACATCAGATAATAAAATCACTTTAGGAGAAGATAATTACCGATTAATTGATACAATAGGAGATGGGTTTAAATCAACCCTCTCTCTGGATTTACCTGAAACATCAAGAATTCAAGAAGGGGCTGAAATTAAGGTTTCATATATTTTTTGGAAAGATTCAAAAACTCAATTAAAAAAAGCGGTTCTTAACTCTATTAGAGTAATAACGCTATTTATTGTTATTCTCAATTTTATCATATCAATTATTCAATTTGGCCTTGATCCTCTCGGATTTTTATAAACTCTATCAATTGATCTTCTTTATGAATGGTCCTAAACATATTGAGCCGTTTTTTAAGAAAAATGAATGCTCTATTTGCAATAATTATAGATTTATTTATAGAAGACGCCATTCGGGGCAATATTTATGTGCAGAATGCTTTAGCGCAAGCATAGAAAAAATTATAAATAAAACAATCTCCAAATATAATCTTTTAAATCCTAATGATAAAATTATCGTTGGACTCTCCGGGGGAAAAGATTCTATTACTCTTTTATATAATCTAAAAAAAATACAAGAAAAAACATACAATTCAAAACCCTTAATTGCTGTTTCTATCGATGAGGGTATAAAAAATTATAGTTCTGCCCGGATTGAACTTGCAAAACAATTCTGTGAGACATTCCATATTAATCATCGGGTAATATCATTTAAAGAATATACTACAATGTCTCTTGACATTATTATAGAAACTAAAAAGAAGAAAGAAGATTTCAGATATCCTTGCAATTATTGTGCTACCATTAAACGCAGATTATTAAATGATATCGCAAAAAAATTAGGTGGAACGGTATTAGCATTAGGTCATAACCTTACAGATATGTCAGAAACATATCTTATGAATATTCTTTATAATAGGCTCTTTCTTATTGCCAGAAGTAATCTTTTACGTAAAGATTCAGGTTTGGGATATATTTATATTGAAAAAGTTTTTCCCTTAATGAAAATTCCCGAAAGGGAAATTGAAATTTATGCAAAATTAAATAATTTAAAGTTTTATAGCCCCTTATGTCCTTATAGAAAGCAATATCCCATCTTAAGAAAAAGAGTGCTAAATTTCTTGGAAAAGTTAAAAATAAGAAGCCCCGAAATTGAATTCAATTTATTTAATGGATTATTAGAACTTTCATCCGTTTTAAATGAAGGGTATATAAACAAGGGTCCCTATTTTTGTTCAGAATGTGGATATCCAACTACTAATCTTACTAAATGTAGATATTGTTTACTCTTAAAGGATTTAAAAAAAAGCTAGCCGATTAGATATTCAGCCATTTCTTTCAATTTATTATATTCTCTGATTTCTTCTTTAAATAAGGGGACTTCAATAATATTCTTATTCATATTTTCTCCAAATATTTCTTTTATGTTCTTTAAATGCCGTTGCTGCATTTTTTTACGGCTTCTACAAAAATCGCATAAATCATCTGAATCAGGAAATAATTGGTTAACTACAATAATATTTGATGGTATGTTGTATTTTATTAATTCATTTATTAATCTACCCGTTTCGGCAACTGCCATTTGTTCGGGAATCATAACAATCACAAATGAATTGATATCAGGGTTTGTTAAATCATCCCTCGCATTGATAATTGATTCATTTAATTTTTCTAAAAGATCAAAGTGATCGCTTTCCTCATTATCTTCTTCACGCTTAAAAAAGCTTTTTAGGGTCCCGAATATATTTCCAATCTTAAGTCTCAATTTCATTAGTTTTCCAATCCAACCTGATAGCGTTTCGGGAAGACTTAAAAACCTTAATGTATGACCCGTTGGCGCAGTATCAAAGATAACTAGATCATAAGAATGCTCCGTTTCTATAAATTCTAAAACTTTCGCGAATGCCAATGCCTCATCTATACCAGGGGGATTCATGGACGAAAATTCTTTGAGTTCGTCAAACATACCCATATCACCCATGCCTGGAATACCTATTTCCTCCATGGGATTTACATTTGTTATCTCTTGAAACTCTTTCATATTTGCTTTTGGATTTATTTCCAAAACTGTTAGATTTTTAATCCCTTCTACAGGAGTCGGTTCTCCCGGCGGAAATTGCATTCCAAAACTATCTCCCAACGAATGGGCAGGGTCAGTGCTAATAACTAACGTATTCCTCCCATGCTCTGCGGCCCATATGGCAGAACTTGCAGCGCAGCTTGTCTTTCCAACGCCCCCTTTCCCACCAAACATAATCATTTGGGATTTTAATAACTGGTCTTTTAAATCCATTTTAATTTGTTAATTCTTTTTCTCTATACTATAATTCTATTTTTAAAAACTAAGTGAAATTTATTTTTATAACAATTACCATTAAAAGTATTAATATGATATTTTATAACGTAATAATGCTACAACGCCCCCGAACGTGCTATACAATGTTTCTCCCAGTTCAGTTTCAGTGGAAATTATTTCTATTGATGCCCCAGTACTCTCCGCCATCTCTCCAAGATCTTCAACCAGTGAATTCTTCTCCTCAATTCCAAAGGAACTGGAATCACATTCTGGACATATCTCATCTTTAATCTCCGATTCTTTCTGCTCAAATTCAGATACTTTAAAATTCCGATGTTCAATATGCCCACAATTCGAACACTTTAATTGTACTCTGTATTGGTCTAATTCTTCTGAGATAATCACGGTGTCTACAGCTCCATATCTTAAAGCTTTCTCTACTTCTTTAATACCATACATGGCTAAACCGGTATCGCTACTTATTTCGTTCATGAAGTTTTCCATAAGTTTTTTTTCTTGAACATATTTGATATCCTCGATTTTATTTTTAACACGCTCCACTAAAGCTCTTATCCCCTCTGGTCCTCCATACCCCAAATCAACCACATCTAAAATCTTTTCCTCCAACCTATAATCAAGGGTTTCATCTCTTAAGAATTTCTCTTTTGAAGGTCCTGGACCTCCAATAAAGATACCCCTTAAATTTTCCATATCTAAAAATATTTTATTTATTTCGTCGGAAATCCTTCTGTAGAACCTTTTTTCTCCCTCTTCAATTAATCTCTCAAATCTTCTCTGGGACTGACCTCCTGCCTTATGCTTGCTATGAATTCCCGAATTAAATTCCCTTACTAACTCTATACGGTTGCCCCTTACATAACCAACAGCAGACCTTTTCCTACTAATTACAATTAAACCATATGTTGCATTAGATTCCAGCATTTCTTCCAGCGGCCATAAAAGGAACTCACTGTCGCAGTGGTATTTAAAGGTATTCACCACTTCTGGGGGCTCAATTATGTATAACTCATTTTTCTCGGTACCTGGTGTATCGTTTTGAGGAATTGCTCCAGAAAACATTATTAATCCATCTTCGGGAACCTTAGGAATGGTTCTTAATTGCCCCAATAATGATGAAATTGAATCTAATACATTTTTTCTAGTAAGTTTAGACTTTATATTTTGGCTTTCGCTCACTTCGTTTTTTAAATAATTCGTAATATCAGAGATTTTTTTATCTGCTGGAATATATAATGATATTAGCTCTGTATGAAATCCACGCTTTTTCTTTAGATCTTCAATGAGCTTCTTAGTCCTGTAATTTTTTAAATTTGATTTTGACATCAAAATTACCTATACTAATAAATACATCATAAAGTTAATAGTTTTGCCTTCTTTTTATTAACAAAAAGAAATAGGTACTAAAATTTAAGATACCATGAATAATGGAGAAAAAAAAGAACAAAATATACCCAAAGATCATCCGCGCTACCAAAGTCTCAAATATCGACATAAAATAATAGAAGGAATGAAAGATCTTGTAGTTGCTGAAGCAGGACTCATTGCCCATGGCAGAGGAGAATGTTTTGATTATATAATCGGTGAAAAAACAAATCAAACAGCCAAAAGGGCAATAAAAGCCGCTGTTGCGTCTCTCTTGTTGGCAAATAATCCCGTTATAAGTGTTAATGGCAATGTAGCGGCATTAACCCCTGAAATGCTCGTTAAATTATCCGAAACCATCAACGCCCCCCTTGAGATCAACCTTTTTTATAGAAAAAAGGGGAGAATTGGAGCGATCCAGAAGGTGTTAAAGGATGCTGGCGCAAAAAACCTTTTAGGTACTAATGAATCGGAAATGGTTGAATTAGATAATTTATCCAGTAATCGGCGGAAGGTAGATTTTAATGGAATAAAAAAGGGAGATGTGATATTAGTACCCTTGGAAGATGGAGATCGAACGGAAAAGTTAAAAGAACTCAAAAAGACAGTCATTGCGATTGATTTGAATCCCGTCAGTAGAACATCTTTACGGGCGGATATTACTATCGTTGATAATGTTATTCGAGCACTCCCCTTAATGATAACTTTTGCAAAAAAGCTTAAGAATTATAAAAAAAAACAATTAAAAAAGATATTAAATGATTTTAATAATAAAGA
>CAZDJH010000029.1:0-9969 GCA_964505645.1 uncultured archaeon
AATCTTTCATGTATTTTTGACACGAAAAATCTCTATTAAACCTATAGGTTATATATTTTTAGGAGTGGAACAAATTAAGGTTAAATAATTTCAGAGAAATACATTGGTATATAGTAGACTAGTCCTCAATATAGAGCCAATTAGTAATAAATGTTTAAAACGCTCAAATAAACTCAGTTAGATCCTTATGACCTCGTTCTCTCGCTTTTTGTTCGAGATACCTTCTCACGGCGGGATATTTTTTGGCAATCTCTTTGGGGCTGGGTTTATAGGTAATATAGGGCTGGTAAAGCGTACCAACCTTAATCATATCCAGATTACTCTCAATCGTCCCCTTTAAATTCTCATTCTTCTCAAACCCATAAAAGTGCCTATATGTACCCTTGGCACAGACCGCGGTGGTCCCATTTCCCATAAAGGGGTCCAAGATTAAATCCCCGGGCTTAGATGAGAACCCAATACACTTTTTAACCACTTTCTCGGGCAATTTAGTAATATTTTTTTTCTGTCCCGGGCGATATTTCCGTTTAATATTCCATACATCCTCGGGATAATGCGCGATTTTGTTGAAGAAATAGTTTCGTTCACTTTTTGCAAGGAATAAAACGTGGTAATGAGAGGTTACAAATTTTTTCTTAGTAAAGACCCCAAATTGGTACCTCCAGATGATATGGTTTATCAAATGAAGCCCCACGCGCTTAGCGGCACTTAACACGTGTAGAAGGTGTGTCCACCCGGAAAAGATATACGCCGAGGAAGTCTCTTTCATGATGCGGGGTAATTGTTCCATCCACCTTAACGTGAACTGATCGTAATCGCCATCAATCTCTTGATACCCTTCAATGACATAATCACTATTCCGGCCATATTGGGACCCCACTTTATCGAAATCAATTCCAAAGGGTGGGTCTGCAATAATCAAATCAATGGAGTTGGCCGGAAGTTTTTTCATTCCCTTAATACAATCGACATATCTAATTCGGTCCACCTCAAAATCAAATGTCGCACTGTGATACAAATCCTCGGCAGTTTCTTTTTCCCAATCAAAATCGGGTTTAAACCTCAACTGCGCCATGCCCGCCAGGTATTTTTTATCTTTTTCCGACTTTTCCGACTTTTCCAACTTTTCCGATGTCATTTTTTCTTAGGATAATGAGAGTATTCTATTAAGGCTTTTTTAATTCTATCTATCTGTTAATTAAGAGTGGTTAATATAAAAGTTTAATTGGGCTAATTCTGGGCGGATACACCGCAGAGTGTTCAAGCGAGTTTATGATCAATCGATCTTAAATACAGCCAAAAAGTAAATCCAACTCAATAGTTCAATAGAAGCCAATTGTTTTAAAGCAGATTATTCCGCCAAATTGCTCAATCCGACCCCCCGCGGGAGAATCTTCGACCACGACTTTTGTAATAATGCCCTTATTCTCGGCGATTTGTTTTAGCCGATAGATACGACCTTTATTTGGGTGATTATCGAGGAACTCGTCAGTCAACAGGAGGTAATCAATCCGGTCCCCAACCGAGTCATCCTTCTTCCCCCCTTCATATACGGCCTTCTCAATTTCCTTTAGCCCATAAAGCACCATACTGCCCGCCGCATTGACATTAATGGATTTCTCGAGCGCCTTGGTCAAGTAATACGCTTCTTCGGAGGTTATCCGGTTCACCTCCGCTTGCGTCGGTTCTTGCTCCAAGAGATACCGCACCCCTCCGAGCGAATGGGCACTTCCGACCACTTGCCCGAAGCTTGCCTGATTGTTCCCCCGAGAGCCGACCAGCCAACGATGGTGCCGGTGAATATGCTCCAAAAATCCGTCTGTCCAATCTTTATCACGCGGAGCCGCCAGCAAAATACTTTTTAATCCCTCATCCATAATCGGCCGGAGCAGATCGAGCACATCTTCGTAAAAACGGTAAATATCCTTATCGCTCGCATTCTTCCACTTTCTGGGCAGCCGCAAGGTCTTGTAATGCCGTACCGATTCGCTAAAAACCCTCCAGAAATGAACCGCTTGCGCCGCAAACCCCACCAACACGCATATCGCAAATCCCCGCTTTTTCCGTTTCCGCTTTCCCATTAACCAGATCAAAGCGGCATAAAACAAAAAATTTGGGGTCTATAGCGTTTAAATTATGAATCCTATTTTATGATAAATAGGAAAGTATTTTATCCTCAAAAAACAAACACAAACATAAAGTATAAAACAATAATTGTACAATAAGAGGTTCAGATATGAATACAATCGTGTTGGTGTGGATTTTAATCGGTGGGCTGATTTTTGGAGCGTTAGCCGCGGTGATTTACTACTTAATAAATCTCATTTCCAAGCATATAAGGGATAAGTATACCCCTGAGCGGGCGACCAAATTCAAGTGTCTCGACGGGCACATTACCCAATCCAGAGGTGAGCTCATCATCGACAATCATCTCACGCGCCTCAACATTGAGCACGAATACGAGCAAACCATACAAGTTCGGGGCCACTCCATCAAATACGACTGGTATCTCCCCGAATATGATGTTTATATCGAGTACTGGGGCTATTTTGGGAAAGACTATATGGCGCGCAAGGAGGAAAAAATCAATCTCTATAAAAAGGGTAATCTAAACCTCATTTCAATTGAAGATGTAATTTTAGAAGATATATACACGCATCTCGAAAACCAACTGAGGCAATATATTCCAATAGAAGAACTTAAGAAGCGTAAGCAATTTTGCCCGAACTGCGGCGAGCAGTTAGATGCCCGATTTCAATAAAAGGGATCAATAAAGCAAAATGTTTTAATATTTTAAGATTTATTTAAAACAATCAAGAACACCATTTAAGGTATAATCTAAACGTTTTAATGAAATCCTATAACCGCGCTCGGAGACACCCAATTCTTTCGGTGTTTTATGCCTTAAGACTTCGACCTTCGGTTTGAAATTAAGCGTCTCATCTTTAATATGGTCAAGCCTCTTTCCACTATATATACCCCTCATAAGTATTTCCAATAATTCAATTAAACTTGAATGTAAAATGTCACCCCTTTTGATTAAAGTCCGAAGGTCAATTCTTATACAGCATCCAAGCCTCCACATCAATAACTTAAGATCCATCTCTCTTTTATCAGACTCATTATACCCTGGAGGAGTGAGCACAAAATAAATACCCCCTCGAGACCCATGTTGATCAAAGAGGGTTGTCAATCCATCATATATATTTTCTATTTGACGATTAATTGGTAATGTTTTCAAAAATTTCATACTCTCATGAGCCGTAAATTGCATGGCAAACACATAATAACTTTGAATATCTTTTAAAGTGTTATCCGAATAGATATAATAGCCTATGGAATCGTAAAGGTGTTTAAAAACCATAAAAAGCCTCGGATATTTTTTATCTCGCATTTTATAGGTAAGCTCTGTTAGAAGGTATCCTATATCGAGGATTAAATCTTCTCCAACATAATCGATTGAGCCCTTTTTATGGATGGGCGCCTTCCTTAGTTTTCTTTTATCTTGACTTTGAATCGTAATTATATTCGTTGAATAATTACTCATTAGGGATATCGTGCTTTCCAGTGCATCTATAATCAATGTATAGTCAGATTGGTTTAAATTCAGATCCTCGGCTGTTTTTCTTTTAAGGTTTTCTACTTTTTTTTTATATTCTTTAAAGTGTTTTATAATAAGTTTAGTGCCAGTGATACCCGTCTCCTTACCATTAATACTACTTCCAAGAAGTTCTATAAAGAGCATTATAGTCTGATATGCTAAATTATTTTTTGAAGGGTTGGCAGATTTCAATATCGCACCCAAAGAATAAAATTGATGTTGTAAATCCTGTATTATTACCGATCTTTTTTTAGGTTTTCTATCTTTAAGGAGTGGCGGCAAATCTTCTAGCGCTTTTTGTTCTTCCAGATATTGAAGAATCTCTGCACATAGTTCTGTCAAGCGATTATCAAGTTGAAAAACCTTGATTGGCTCAATATTTTCAAGATATTTTGTTAACTTTTTGTGGGATTGATAAATGTCCATTATTTTAATATTATCTTCTCCATAAATGTAAGCTGCTAAAGAATCAATGTAATCTTTAATACGATCTTCTAATAGCTTAAAATTAATATTATTTTCCGATAAGGGTTGTTCCGATAAAAAGCGAACTTTGAATAATAGATCACACAGGTCCAAGAGCTTATCTTTAAGGTCTATTAGTTTTTTAGGTGGTTTATCCATATTTTCTTGACTCATTACATGTTCTATTAGCCACGTCCTATTTTTCCGTGCATCCATCTGGGCCGCTTGATCTGCTTCATCTTTGGGGTTGATTGATAGAGCTTTATCTAAATAATTAAGCGCTTCTTCATACTGTCCCCGTTGAATAAAAATATATGCTTTTAGTGCTAAAGCACTGATGTTATTAGGTTCTAATTCTAAACATTTATCAAGACGTTCCAGAGAATCATCTAGTCTTTTCAATCTTCTAAGTATAAGTGCTTTAGTATACCATAGATCGCTTGTTTTCTTTTCATAAGTTATAGCTTTATTAATCCACTCAAGAGCTTCCTCATTTTTGTTTTGCATAATCATTATCGTACTAATACCAGAATACGCATTAAAGTAATTAGGGTTGATTTCAATAGATTTTTTTAAAGCTTTTATAGCTTTTTTATATTTCTCTGAACATATTAACTTCAATGCTTTCTTAAAAAATTTATCTGGCGGTGTAGGGGCCGTCATAATTTCGTATATTCATAAACTTTTGTCCTTTGTTTAATATATAATATATAAAAAAATAGATAGATTAATATTTATAATTTTTGCATACAAGTATTTGATAAAGACTAATTATCTTTAAGAATAAGGTATTTAAAGTACAAGGCTATGTGTATTTAAAGTATAATTAAAATTATATTTTTAACTAATCAACGAGTCACAGATTTAGTTTCTATGGGTTTTTCAATAGATGATTACGAGAGTAGTGCACAGGATCTCACTTTGTTATTTTTCAGCAATCCTAATTCTGGGTATAATTACGCCGTCGACGTAAAATGTACCTCATATTTACCATAACGGAAACCACCAGCACAGAAAGGAAGATGTCTAGGGAAAAAGGAATGGAAATATCCCCGCCACCATCTTCTCCATTGTCATCGCTTTCTGATGGTGCGCCTTCTTCTATCATCGAAACGTTCACTTTCAACAGCCACACATTTGGGTCGCTCGTGCCTAAACTGCGAGTAATTCCGGCAAGGGTATACACATCGTTCCCTTCAGAGACAAAGGTGTATCCGGAGTCGCCCTGTGTAGTCCCAATTGAATGATTCCAGACCACCGTCCCGTTCTCATATGCCCGCAACAGCCACATATCGCCCTGGCCGACATCATAGGATTGCGTGCTCCCGACAAATGTAAAGCCGCCGTCAGACATCTCAACAATCTGGTTTGCGCTATCGTATTCGGAGCCCCCATAGCTTTTATTCCATTGGTGAACTCCGAACGCATCCGTCCGAATTGTCCACGCATCATTATTACCTGCACTCTGTGTATTCAGTCCCAGTAGAACTTACCCGAACCAAATATACATCATAATCATCAATGATGGTGGCGCCCGCCAAGACGAAATCGCCGTTCGGGCATTCTACAATTGAGCGGCCCATATCGTCCGTGGTGGAAGACTCATCCTCATCAGGTCCCTTATAGGTCTGATTCCAGAGCGTCGTCCCATTATCTGCAATACGTATTAAGAGTAAATCTTTATTATCATGAACCGCGGTTGTATTCGTATAAGTAGCAATCACCGCGAGCCCATCACCCCCCGCGCACTCAATAATTTCGTACCCTATATCTTCTTCAGGGCCACCATAGGTTCGATTCCAGAGGGATGTCCCATTTTCGGCAAACCGCATCACCAACACATCATAATCATTGGAATTATTGATATAGCCCGTTAATACATAGTCGCCGTTGCTGCATTGAATCAATGATTTCACATTTTCTTCATATTCCGTCCCATATGTCTTATTCCAGAGAACTTCAATCTCTGTCTCAATAGAGTCCGCAGTAGCAAGCCGAGTAAACTCTTTTGCGTCGATATATTTACTTTCTAATCGCGATGGAGTTATAGAACTGCCCAAAAGGGGGAGGAATATCATAGTTCCAACAATAAGAGTACAAAACCAAGCACATTTCAGCTTTTTATTTGACAACAAGGAAATATGGGAAATAAAAGTCATTACATAAATTATGGAAATAAGTGGTTTTAAATGTTTTTGAAAATAAAAAAGCTTTTATGAATCAGAGAAAATATACCATGTTATGAAAATTGCTCTCGCAATGAAGCGATAGTCGATTTTAGCACCGGAACTTCTGGGCTTGCGTGAACAATCTCATGTTCTTCAAATTTCGGGACCATCCAGTCCGAATACCACTCCAAAAACACCATCAAGCATTCCCACACATCATTCACTTCTTTCACCTTACATCGCTCGTAATACTTAATTAATTTCTTAGGAAAGCGTTTTTCAGCTCTGCGGGTCCCTTCATCCCACATTCCAAGCAGAAAACCGCTAATCCGCAATAATTTACGACGGATCCATGCAATAAAGTCGATAATGGTTATATTTTCACCGCGCAAAATATATCCTGCGATAAGGAAGCAGAAGCTCGGCAAATCCAGGGCAATATTGCGAATCTCGTCGAGATGACGGCCCATATTGAATTCTAACCGTTTTGCAATGGTAAGCGCTTGCTCTCCCAACCCATTTTTATCATATAGCAGGGTCGCCCGCTCGCCCAACCTCCATTCATCGCATAATTTAGAGAACGTCTCAACGACGAGTTCAAACTTGATGAAAGGTTTTAAATAGATGATAATGCTGTTTTTCTTGGCATTTGACCGGAAGATATGGATAACATCCCCCAAACGATCAAGCCGAGATGAAAATGATTCAATAATTTCGTTATAGTTTTGGCGATCCTCAATCATAAGGTAAAAGTCGATATCAGAAAAAATGTCACCTCTACCTTCCGAAAGCGAGCCGAATAGGAAGGCAGCCTCTACATCGGAGAGTTCCTTGCTCATTTCTAGTGCCTTGGAGAGGATCGAGTGATGAAGTTCTGTATTGTTAATATCTTGAATGAAATGGCTTAATTCATCTTTTAAGGGAATATTTTCAGGTATGATGGTCTGGTTTTTCATATTTGAGCATTAAATAGAATAGTAATAAATAAGTATTTTATAATAAAGGAAGTAAGGAGAATTAATAAATAATACATCAAATCTTCAGAAAAATTATAATTCAAGAATAAAAATCCAAGAAAGAGAGGAATTAAATGGGAAAGGTTGAGATTATGATGGAGGAATTATCAACAGAGCTTTTGCTGAACAGAACGAATATGTTTACAGATCGCCTTTCTGAAAATATGGTGGGGACAAGTACAAGACCAATGACCAGTTTTATCCAGCTTCACTTGATAACGTTTTTTCGGATCCGATTGCGAAGGAATCTCCCACGACTTTCCAACATACATCGAAAGGCTTTGCTTGCCTTGAGAGTTGCGCTTTGGGGGTGCCTTCTTTTTCTTTAACTTTTTTTTAATAAAAACCTGTTTAAGCATAAAGCCTTGAAAATTATCCTTAAATATAACACCAGAAAGGCTTATTCTTTCCCGCTTTTTGAGCTTAAACTTATTAAACATATTTTCACTAAATCGGACTAAGAGTGTATCCATTTTTTGGATATCTTTCTTATTACTACTGGGACTGATGCTTATATCAGAGCATTCATTCAGATAATATGAAATGGTCTTTCCTTGCCACTCATACTGTCGGAATTTAAAGTCTGACAAGGTTGCTTCGTGGACAATTACCCGCTTACCGGGATTGGCAAGTAAGAAGGATATATTTGAAGTAGTATCCACAAGATACTCCTTTCCAGACGTTTTCTTTCTAATTTCGATGAGATCTGCCTTAGATTCAAAATCCTGCGGTAATACGGTTAAAGTCCAATCGGAAAGGTCGAACCATCCTTTTTTAAGGGCAAATATGAATCCAACCCAGAAATGGCTACAAAACCCCATGCTCGAGCCACTTCTACAATCACAATCTCGAAAAGGGTCATCAATATTGTGGTTATTAATGGAAAGAAATGATTGGGAATCCCAATTAAACCCTTTGAAGGAAATTTCTACATCATGGTTTTTCTCATTGGTGACCCTAATTGATTCGATGGTTTCACGGTCTTTAAAGTTAATTTTATTTAGAGCGTTATAGATATTTTCTGTGATCGTAGGAAGTTCAATTTCAGCAATCACATCTCTTTGTTCCTCCTGTGATAAACTTAAAACCGTAAAGTCAATAAGTCCGTTCTTTCTATAGCGTGAATACCCTCTAATATTATATCTCTTACATAGGTCTTTAATTTGTTTTACGCTTAATGTTTGAAGTAAATAATTCAAGTAATCTTTATCCTCCATCTTACGCTTTGAATCGAGGTTTAAAACTTTCAGATGGGAATATTTATGTTTATTGGGTAGTGTATGAATATCGTTTCCATATAAGATTAATTCTTCCAAATAGTTCAATTTTTCTAAGAGGCTTACATCTTTTATGTTATTAAAGCTTAAATTTAGCACTCGAAGCGATTGTAACTTTTCAATTCCACGAAGATCTTCCAAATCATTATTACTTAAGTCCAATTTTTGAATGTTGTCCAACTCCAGAAGGCCTTCAACATCACTAAGGAGGGCAATATTTTTATTTTTGAGAATCAACCCATCCTTAAAAACGGGTATTACTTCATTATTTACTTTAATGGTCTTTATCTCATTCGCTTTAAGCCTTTTACAGAATTCTACAAACTGTTGAGGATCGTTTGCATTCCCATAGCGGTCCAAACCCCCTAATCGTTTGGTAAATCCCCGAGGAATATCGTTTCCCCTTAATCGAAGCTTCTTTAGATTGCTTAGGTTTTCTAGGTTTGATACTGTGGTTAAATCGTTATCTCTAAGGTCTAAATCTTTTAATTCTTTCAAGCGGTCTAATCCCTCCACATCTTCTAAATTCTTAATACCTTGGTTCATTAGGTTTAATTTGAATTGGTAATCTATATAATACTCATTGCCTCCATAGTTTACAATAAACTGGTTCAAAAAGCAACTTGGCTTATCCATTAATACACCTTTATCTTCTTCAGAGAGCAAATTTAGGCCATTAACTCTTACAAACTGTGACATTTCATCCAGACTTGCATTAGAGAGGGAAGATATAAGTGCTTTACTGATTCTAACACTGCAATATGTACGAATTTGCTCTAAAAAGCGGAGAATCTTTCTTACCGTCCAGGATTTAAACTGATGTTTAAGTAGAAAACCAATTAAGGCTTCAACAGTGGTGGAATTTGCATCCCTTACAACAGTTTTTAGTTCATCCAAGGAAAAAAGATTTAAAACTGGTTTTTTAAGTAAATAATCAACGGTTTGGACGGTGGGATTAGCGATCAGTGTTTTTAAGTGGTCTTTAATGATTTTTTCGTGATTTTTTAGTCCTTTTTTACCGAATTCATTTATCAAGTTAATTGCGTACTTAAGATTTTTTGAGAACAAATCTTCAAAATTTAGATCTTCAAAAAACTCGGGCATTTCTGAAGTAGAAAATACATCTAAATATTTTTTCTGGTTTACTTTCTTAATTTGGGGAATGTCTGCGCTCTGTAAAATGTCTTTAATACGTAATTTTAAGAGATCTTTAGAACCTTGAATGTTTAAATTAATAAATTGTTCAAGAATTTCCCCAAAAATATTGTCATTTATGTTAAAGAGATCTTTTTTGATAATAATATTGAATACCGTTTCAATATCTTTTTTTTGCAAGTATTTTAAAAATCCTTTGGTAATTACCTTATATATTAACCCCTTTTTATTAGTTTTAAACGTTATTTTAATCATTTGAGGGAGCAGGGTAGGAGCATTCGATATCT
>CAZDJH010000029.1:9979-17855 GCA_964505645.1 uncultured archaeon
AAGAACCTTTAAGCTATGTATTGTAAGATCGGGAGAATCGAAATCTAATTTTTTGAAAAACTGGGTTAACTCTTGCTCGTTAAAGCGGCTTAGACCTTTTAATTTGATGACTTTGGAAACAAATTTTAGATCCTTGTAGTCAGCGATTTTGAACGTCTCCTGTTTAAAATCATCGAGAGCTCGGGAGACATTTAAATCCGTAAACATATTAAGAATAGTTAGTTTGGTTTCCAGGACATTATGTTGAAGCACCCTCTCCTCAATACTTGCATAAATTTCTTGGAGTTTTTCAGAGCTAATACCTTTAAATGATAGTTGGTTCAATAACATTGGAATTCTCTTAATTGAGGTGTGAGATAATTTATTTAATTTCAAGTCATTTAGGAGGTCCCGAGCCTTTAAACTTCCCATATGAATGAATAACTTTAAAATTTCTTCGGTGGATTTGGATTTCCATAATGCGAATTTTTTATTGAGAACCTTTTCCAGTAGGTTGTCAAGATCACGTGTGCGGAGATGCCTTAAATAACCTTGATTCAAAAGATATTGAATAACATTAGGTGCTCCGCGGTCGATCCGCTTTAAAATTTCTTTTTGTAAAACTTCTTTTGCCTTTCTATCTCCCACTTGAGTTAATTTGAGTAATAAGGGAAAGGCCAAATTCCGATGAAGCAATCTTGTATCATACGCATTTTCCACCCACGCTTGTAAATTGGAGCAATGACCCCAGAATTCGGTTTTTGGAGAAATTTTTCTATAGGTGCCTTCTTGGCCTTCCATGGAGCGATCCAGTTTTTCTGCAGCTTCATCAATAGATCTAATATCCCCTAAATTAGGAATAGCACTTTCTGTGATATTTAATAGCAAGTATTTGCACTGATTGAAGAGCTGGTCTTTTACATAAATATTAGTTCTATTCCCCACTAATTTCAAGGTGATAAATTCATTGATTCTGAAGGTGTTTAAAAGACCCTTCTTTAAATGTTCAAAAAATAGCCCTCCACTATTAATGACCTGGATTGCTTTTTCATATTGCCGTTGAGACCGCCCCTTTAAGAAAACTGCCAGAACTTTTTCTAGCTTAATGAGAATTGGATTATAAGGCGCTTCTACTTCCTCATAATAGGAGATAGTAATGATTTTCTCTAAATCCTCAAATTTCACAGCAAAATCTATTAAATCCCTTTTTCTTAAGTATTTAGAAATTAAGAGAATACAAAGATCAAAACCATAAGTTACTGTGTTAAAATATTCTAGGTCTATATCAAAAATTGCCTCTTGAACCGCGCTCCGTAGTTTATCTTGATTAAAACTAGATAATTTTTGGATAATTTCTGGAAAAGATAAATAATCCGTTAACCGGTCAATTATGGAAAGGAATCCATCTAAGTCGCTGTAGGATAACTCATAGTTCTTTAGTTTGAGAAACTCACAGACTCTGCCATTTAGGGCGTTAGATTGAGTATCAAGGGATTCAAGCTCTGCTACTTTTAAAAAACCCTCACCATCTAGCAAATCTTCCTTGAGCCTTTCCAATTTATGGGTTCCAGAACTTTTATTCTTTCCTTCGTTTTGTAATTTGTTTGTGTTTTCGTTTGAGTTGGTTTTTTTCTCCTCACATCCCTCTTTTCTTTTTTTTAGGGCTTCTTGATGAAACTTTGAGTTAATATGGAACGGATGGTTGGGATTTTTTAAATTTTTTCCACAAATTGGACACTTCGGCATTTTTATTACATTCTCTATTTTGTCTTATATATATCTTTTAGAAAGATAGATATTTAAATATAGTTGTTTTTTAGATATAGAGTGGATATTCAAGGGGCGTTTACGATACATGCTATTAGAAGATTATCGCGATGAATTGAGTAATACATAAACAAAGGTTAACAATTTTGAATGATGGGGGAAGCCAAACTTTCCAAGATTATCCAATTTTATAGGTTGAATCGTTACATAACTTTTATTTATTATTCCCTACAAGTATCCACATGGTATGGTAATCCCTATCGTGGGAATAATTTTTATGGAAATATTCAGAGAGATCAAGAATTGTCAAGAACCCGAAATCTTTCCGAAGCTCCCTTTCGGAGCAGAAGTGAATGAAATATTCACCTTGGAATGAATTGGGATCGCCCTTCACCGATTCTCCTTCCCCATAATACTGCGTATCGTTGGCGGATAGCGTATTTAGGATAAAGAAACCGTTAGGATTTAAAATGGTCTTGACTTTAGAAATAAATGCACGTCGCTCAAGCAAGGGAAAGAAGTGGTAAACGCCCGATGTATAAATAATATCGTAGGGCGTATCATCTAAGTCCTTCCAGTCCATCCTTGTAAAGGCAACATTTTCATTACACGAATTAAGTTCAGTTGCGTTATCTATAGCTTCTTTTGAAATGTCAATTCCCCTCATCGTGAGGTTCTCGAGATTCGAAGAAAGATACGCGATATCGCGGCCATCGCCGCATCCAATGTCGAGAAACGTATATCGAGCAGAATTGAACAAATTTTTTTTCAGAATTTCTAATGTTACACGAGCAGTCTTCCGAACTTTATCTTGACCACTCGGAATATGGTTCATACAATACTTAATCAAGGAGAGCTTAAATAAGTACGCTCGATAGTGTGTGATAAAAACTTTCACGAGTTCAATTTATGTATGATATCTAAATTGAACGATTTGCTTGGGTGTGGCGAAGTATGAACGTTCAATAGAGCCCGATATAGATAGTTTTTTTAATACTAGATGTCGTTCTTTTAAATTTCATTTCATTTCATTTCATTTCATTTCATTTCATTTCATTCTTGAATCATTTAATACATTATAATCTATAACGAAATATTATATGTTCCTTATTGCCCTCAAATTCTATATCCAATTCTACTTCATCATTACAGTAATCCAGTGCGAAACGTCGGATTTTCGCCGCTGTTTGCATGAGTTCCTTCTCGTTGGGGATATAAGTAAGGAAATTCTTACTACAAATAAAGGTGAACTTCGCACGCGCTCGCGATGTGAGCACGTTAAATCGATTTAGATTGTAAATAAAATCTTCCTCACTTAAGAGTTGGTCTTGTGCTGAAATGCCGATTGACGCGATAATAAAGTCACGCGCGGAACCTTGGAATTTTTCGACCGAATAAATCGTTTTTTTCAGGATCTCCATGAGTTCTCGCTCCTCAAGCGCGTTTAGTCCGTAAACCGTCAGTTTTTGATGGAGTTTTCGAATAATGAGCCTTCCTTGGGCGTTATGGGGCGCCACTACCCCAATCTTCTTATTCCAAAACTCCCGCTGCAATTGTTTCATTTCTTTAACAGAAACTTCGCCTCTTTTAGGCATATTTATGATATAATAGCCCAAAACAAGTTGGATCACGATATAAGCCTCAAGCGGGCTCACGGCCGTCTCAAATTTATTATGCTGGAGTATCGTTTCAACTATCTTCTCCCGGTCCAATACATTCAGCACCCATTCCTCAATTTTGGGCTTATTCTCTCCCATAATCCACTTACGTAACCGCTTAAAGTTGCCCTCTATTGTTTTATCCCTATTAGTTAAAGGCTTTATGTCATGTTCATAAATATTCATATAGTTAGTAAATCCAACAATATCCCGATGGCTACGATAGTTAAACTCTAATTGATCGTTGTGGATCTGATGGTGATCCGCATAATAGCCGAATAGGTTGTCCAAAATGGGTTCAAGTTTTTTCGGAGGTTTCACTTGTTGAACGGGCGGTAATTGGTTCTGGTCACCCACGATTACCAATTTGGTCAATTGTGTCGGATTCAAGCGTGAGTTGTCATTTTTAGAAACTATATATAAGTCATCTAATTCTTTCAAGTCTGAGATGTCCTTATGAGGGGCCGCATCACCCCGAGAAGAGACCAAGTTAATCCCGAGGTTCTTTATGTACTGAAGGGGGGCGAGGATATGATCAACTGGCACTTGGGAGCTTTCATCAACCACGATCAGGTCAAATGCAAACCCAGGATGAATAAACTTAAATGAGCCATAATGTAGATCGTTTAAAGAAAAAAGTTGGTGCGCATTGGCGAAAACAATGACGGAATTTTCATCAGTTTCCAAAACATCTTCAAACTTCTTGTCAGTGTCAGGGGTTATTTCTCCTAGAAATTCCTCGTGCTCGGCCTCTAATTTCTCAATAATCAAAGTATTTTTATTGCTTTTGTGCACATCATAGAGCTGATGAGACGATTGAGGGGGCTCTCGACTTCTTGAGCGCAGAAATACAAGCCTCGCTTGTGCGGCAGCGGTCAGACTTCCGCTTGCATCGCGGCTTTTTGATATGTTTTCAAATACGACTCTAAGGGCCGCATAGGAGAAGGCCACCACTAGCACCTTTACGGCACCTTGCCCCTTTTGCCTGCGGATATATTCATCGACAAGTGCCGTAATTGTCTGGGTTTTTCCCGTCCCTGGAGGCCCTTGAATTCCGTAGGTGGTATATTTCATTGCGTTGAGAATCGCATTTTTTTGGGAGTCATCAGGCTCTGGAAAGATCGTCGTCATCAGGGTGCCCGGTCTTGATTCAAATGAGGGAAGTAAATGGGGAGCATAAAGATAAACTTCGGGGAGCCATCCCTCATAGGGAAATAATTCTGGATAAAGCAACTCATTCCTCGACGTGAGGCCCCACTTATATGCCAATGCCGTTCCCAACCACGAGTCCCCGTAATTACTTAACGTGAGTAAGTGCTCTAACTTATCAGCCCAAGGATTTGACGCCGGAGAATATAAGTAAAACGTATCGTCAATGAATAATGTTTCCCCGTTACGCTTTAATTCATCGTGTTTTTTTTCAAGATGTCCCAATTTCTTGGAAATGTCTGCTTCGAGGTGGGGATCATCAACATACTGCAAGGTCTGTTCCAACTCCACGAGGTAATTTTCGAGGATATTAGTGCTCCATGGTCGGGTGGACACCTCCCAATGCCCATTGTCCCACTCCATCGTATCGATTATAACCTTCCACTTGTGATTTTTATATCGCGGGGCATCCCTTAAAAGTGCTGGGACGCAGATCAACCAATCTCCCTCCTCTATCTTCACGTTCGATGACATGCCGAGGAGTTGAAACTCATAAGAAAAGTTCATATATCTATTTGATGCATCGAGAACTTGCCATAGGCCCTCAATCTTAGCGGATTTAAGTTTCCCCACTCCATAATTGGGAAACATCCCTCGAAGGCAGTCTACCTCGAATTCCTCGTAGGCGGTGGCATAATTTTCAAATAAGTACCAGATTTGAGCAATGTTATGGTAGTGTTCGGGCAAATCATAATCAGAGAACTCCAACATCGATTTCGGCTTATTATACCCTAAGAGGTAATTCCTGCCGTATTGCTGAAATACTTGCCGCAGTTTATCAAGAGTCTTCACCTTAATAACCATCTGGAGCTTTATCTCTCTAAGCAGATTTGCCTTTTCCGCACCTTCTCTATAAATGTAACGGTACCATTGCTGGAAATCAATGAAATTGAAGTGGGGGTTCCAAAATATCTCGTAAAAAGTGAGCTCCCGAGAGCCGAAAATGCGGCTATATACCGGGTCTTTCGAGAGATAGGTCGCTAATTCGTGCCACGTATAGTTTATAATGAGGGGAAAACTCATGGTGGTCTCTGCAAACGTTCGAAGGTTGAAAAACTTCTTATAGTGGTAGGGGTGCGTCACGTTCGATTCAGACGGGTTAAACCAGCGTAATATATAGAGGGTCTTCCCTCGCAGGTCGGGGTCATCGTTTAAATGATCCAGATTGCGCTCCAAAAACTCCTCCAAATAGTCGATCTGCTCTTGGGACCAATAGAAGATTGCAGAATTGAGGAACCTATCGCCCTCTCGAATGAACCATTCCAGATTTTGGATAAATATCGCTAAAGCGTATAGGAGGGAAACCACCCGTTCCGAAAACAGGTGTTCGTCTTCTTGGGCAAGGTCTTCATTCACCATTGAGAAGTCCAATTGGATCTTGCTATATAAATTCCCGCTTCTTGAACGTAAGTTTACCCTTTTCCAGGGGACTTTTCGGTTATCGCGATTTGTCACTAAATGGTCCAGAGCGGATGCAAATATTTCTAAGAACTCCGCCGCTTTGTCTTGGTCCTTAATTCTATCTCCAAATCTCTCCAGAATTTCGTCCGTGATCTCATCCAATTCCCTTTTATTATCGAGATAAGTGTCCCAAGAGGTCCACCACCCTACAAATTTTTCATATTGAGGGAAATTTTCTGTAAGGAACGAACTAAAGTGAAACGAAACCGCACAAACTACGTTATGGATGGGGTCAATTTCGAAATCCATGATCAATGTGAGGGGGCTATATCGCGGGACCGCAACGGAATACATCTCGCCAACCTCCGGAGTGCAAGACTCTTGGGTGAGCAATGCCTCTGCCCTTTGCTTGAGAAACGGTCTTTCCGCATATAGGGGGGTGGGGACTTTCTTTTGGGGGTGTTCCTCGATATTCTCGGCGACATCCTTAATCGTATCGTACTGAGGACTCGCGCAGCCTTTTAGCTGCTTTGAAATCGTTTTTGAGGTGTAGGGGATCACTTGGAGATCCCATCGCTCGGGGGGAATGGAATCATCATAGTTAAGCGTCTTCTTGCAATCTTCCAAGTACTTGCATCGGGCGCAGATCGGTTGGAGGTTTAAGGGGATATCCTCTATTTCACAAGGAATTTTATCCTTAAACTCATGGAGCTTAATTTCTAGCGAATCATAAAGGATATATGTATCCTTAAACGGCATTTTGACCACCCTTCGGCGCACTTCATCGATCGTGAGTGGATGCGTCTTAATATCCGGGTATCGGGCAAAAATTCCGTTTCCGTCTACCCGAATAAAAAATTTATCTTCTAAATGATGTACATGGAGAAAATAATTCATTGCCATAAAATAAAATAGGATCTCGAAGAAATATCTCTTTCCAACGGCATCGGGACGAGACAATTTTACATCTATGATCGTGATAGCGATGCGCGAGCCCAGTTCGTCCTTAGGCACTACACGTATAGTCCCATCGGTTCTTAGTTCCCGAATTGGCTCCTTTCTGTCAAACTTTACCTTAGAAAATCGCGTTGCCTCCATCTTTTTATTGCCGAAGAACAAGATATCCGGTCGAAGAGAACCGGAGTAGTCTGTGGGAATATCCTCGTGCGGTTCAAGGTCAAAAAGTTCCCGAATGAATTGCGCGGGAGTTTCGAAATTATATTCCAAAAGGCAGAGTTCCTCCGTTGGGCCATCCGCGATCATTTTTTGGTATACCAGTTCCAAAAAATCCGGGCTTAGGGCTATTTCTTTTTCCTCTGAATCGATATTGGGATGAATAAGCACCTTATTCACATTATTTTGGACAATCGCCTCATATACATCGCTTTCATACATCTTGCCTAATTTTGTAATAAGGAGGGGGACTTTTTGGCGCTCCAAGGGCTTGACCTCCCGAAAGGGGTGAATCCAGTTATTTTTACCCTGCCCCAAGTTCAGGAAAAGCTGTCTTTCGCAATTGGATTCAAGATAATCCCCGAGGATTTGCTTACTTAAGTGAGTTTTGGTCATCTACTTATATTATAACAATTTATTTAGACAATTAAATAAAAAGTTCTTTTAATTTAGGGATTTTGGATATTTTAAGTTAAATGATTTTAAGATATAAATCATAAAACTAACATACCTTATTTATTCAAAAATTAATTTAGATTATTATATTAAGGCTATAATAAAAAATATAATGTTACCAAAACCAAGATGAGCTCAGCAAAACCTCAAAAGATCTTTAATTACAAATCAGAATGGTTTGAAGTCTCCCCGCCTTAAAGGACGGGGATTCCTACGAGTCCGCTAAGCGTTGG
>CAZDJH010000030.1:0-9368 GCA_964505645.1 uncultured archaeon
TTTTTTTTTTTTTTTTCACGATTATGGGGTGGGAGTATATCGGGTTGTGTTGAAAGTTGATCTAAAGCAAAGCTTAGAAGTTAAAGAGTATCGGAGTTTGATTGAACGATTTAGTCCCCTCCTTCCAGATTTCATAAATCCTCTTATTGAAAGTGATACCCTCACCTTAAGGGATTGTTTAATGGAAAAGGAGGTTTTGTTCGATTCCTATGAAGAAATAAGTGCTGAACTTAAAAGAAAAAACAGTGAGTTAATCCCTATCAGGTCAAGTTTATGGTTTCACAGAGTTTTTGAATTTAAGGAACAACCAAAAAATATCCCTATTTCCGATAATTTGCGTTTAGAATATCAGCGACTTTTATATTCATCGCAGCTGAGTGGTCCACGGAATTGCGCGTTAGATTCCGATATCATCGTTATCCCCGCATTTGGATTTTCGCTCTTGGTATATGATAAGGACAACTATCCCCAAGATATAGACCTAAATCGCGTGTTAGAAACTGCTCAGTATTATTATGCTTCAACGAGTCTTTTAGATACAATGATGTTCAATAAGCTGGCAGAATATTCTATTAAGAGAACTGAGCCTCCAAAGATTAAACATCTCCAAACAGAAATCGAAGATGTTAAAACGCTCTCAGATCAATTGGAGCTTTACCTACTTGTACTTAAGGATATCATAATAAATCTCACACCAAGTTCAATTTTAATGTGGCGAAACCTTGAAAATGAGTGGTATTATCAACCAATGGTGGAAGGTTTACAGCAAAAAAACGATCTCTTGAATTCCAAGTACGGTGAATTATTAGACGAATTATCGAAAAAAAGGTCAGAAACCCTCAATCGATTTGTTAAAATATTTACCATTTTTGCCATCTTGGGTCCTTTAATCGAAATTTATAGTTTTGCCAAGGATGAAAATATAATTAACTGGGTTATACAAAATATAGGGATAGTTTTGATGATTACAATACCAATCCTCGGTGTGCTGGGAGCGATCGCTATCTATATTGGGAAGAAATACTTTTTCTAACAAAAATTTGAAACCTACGATTTCCATAAACTAATTTTTTTTATTATTACTAATAATAATAATTTTGAAATCTTCTAACTCAAAATTTCTCAATAAAGTAAAACTAACCAACTTTTAAGAATTAAATTTGAATCTCAATTTAAGACATATTAAGGAAATATTTATATACTTAATAAAACAATGAAAGTTATAAATTTATCTTCTGAAATTATTTGAAACTATTCTTTATAAAAATTGAAAATTTGTTTAGTAAGGGCCGATATACCTTTAAGCGCTTCTTCATCCTCCTTTACATCATCCTTATGAAGGCCGTATCCAATTACTCCGGGGAGTTTATAAACTTGCAATCGAGATAAGAACTCTTCCATTTCGTGGCAGGCTGCACCCATATCACGCCTTCCAACAAGAATATAAGAGCCTAGCTTTCCGGCTAATTGTCCTTTCCGTAGATGCCATGTTCGCTCCATAAATGCTCGTAGTCGAGATGTGACCCCTCCCATAAAGACCGGGCTTGAGAGGATAATTACGTCGGCGTCCTTTAATTTAGGATAAATTTGCTGCATTCCGTCGTCGATCACACAATTATCATTCTTGGCGCAGTAATAGCATTCCTTACATGGATTGATGTCATAATCCTTCAAATAAATTATTTCAGTTTCAAATGAATCGTCTAATTCTTCAGACAATAAATCTAATAAATAAGCAGAGTTTCCATCCTTTCTTGGCGAGCCTACTATTCCTAATACTTTCATTGGTAATATTTAATTATATTTTCTTTTTGATTTAATTCAATATATGATGATAGGAAAAAAAATTGCTGCTATTTAAGTATTTTGAATAAGTATTCAAATTATGTGTTCAAATTCACAACTTTTACTTTTAGAGAAAAGGATTTTATTGCTTGGCAAAATCCCGTCGGTTATATTATTTTTCCCACATTATGATTATAATAGAAATTATAACAATTACGGTTCCTATCAAATGGAATATTGTAAAGATCTCCCCCAGTAATAGCGAGGCAAAGATTGCGGTAACGATCGGTGTCGGGGATACTAAAATACTTGCTTTTCCAACATCTAAATATTTTAAAGTTGTATACCAAAAATATAATCCAATTCCGTAAGTCCCTCCCATTAAAAAGCCCCAAAAAATTACTATGGGATTACTGAGCATATTTATCAACTCCAAGGGAAAAATAATGAGAAATGTAAAAAATAATATAATTGTCCCTATAGTGTTTCTTATAAATACAATTTGTGAGGGAAAACCTTCTTTTCTATTGAATATGGGCTTCGTTAGGGTGTGTGCAAGCATCCATAGCGAGGCTAGAAAAAGAATAATCATAACACCTACATTAATCTTTAAGATGTTGAATGTGCCCTCTGTAACTGCTAAAATCAATCCAAAAAATAAGAAGCTAGAAAAAATGATTTGGATTCTTGTAATTTTCTCATTTAGAATAAGATAGCCGAGCAAAAGGGAGAAGAAGATTGTGGTTTTCTGTGCTAAGGCTCCATTTATACTGCCAGCTAAGCCATATCCTAGAAAAAACAAAATTTGACCTATACCGAACGTAATTCCAACATATAATAAACACAGCTTATTCTTTTTATAACCATACAAATATGAGTCACGTTCCTCTTGAGATATTTGATCTTTCTCGAATTTTAATTTAAACAAATGCCTCTGAAGAAGCATAATCGGGAAAAAAATGAGCGACTCAAAAAATAAAGTTAAAATCGAATAAACAAAAGGATCTATAAATTTTGGGCGCGCATTCGCAACTATTGGCTGCAAACCTATTAAAACTGTGGCAATTACGCCAAATATCAACCCTTTTCGTAAATAATCGTTATTCTCAATCACAGTATAATTGAAAATAGTAAAAATATTAAAAACATTTAGAAAAAAGAATATAAAAAGAAGAAAAAAGGTTTAAAAAATAAATTAATAGCCGACCGCAATGGTGGAAGTATCTCCATCGTGCCAGAGGTCATCGGCGCTTACTCCATAAGCGGTGCTCCATGACCATCCAAAGCCATCGGGGTCCAATTGGATTCCATGTGTTGACCAATAGGCTGCCCACACTAATTCGGTACAATAAAAGCCTTTTACACCCGATAATGGATTACGAATGCTGGCACTTTCTTGTTTACATGTCCATCCCCAATCATATTTCGGACCTACGGGATAGCCGTCCCATCCCCCGCTCAGCTGTCCTTTCGCCCAATAGACGACCTGCTGCTTTTGATAAGTGCTTAGATAAGAAATTTTTTCGTTTCATTTTCAATCTAACTTTTTTTTTACATTGATCTGATTTTTCATAAATAAGTCTTGTTAAAATATAGATTGAAAGTTTTATTTAAATCCTTACCATTAAACAGTAGTGTTCAAGATGATAATATTAATAAAAATACTTCTAAGTAAATTACTTTGTTCTAAATAATATAAAACGCATAAAAAATGAAAGAATAATAATATCCTAAATTATTTATAGTCCCACTTTTATATATTAAATCGGAATATAAAAAAAATAAAAGATTAAAATGGTGAAATGAATGAAGGTTTCCTTAAGATGCCCTATCTGCCAAAAGGAGAACAATATTGAGATCCCCGATGACATTTTAGCCCAAAAGGAGTTCGGAAGCATAAAGATTCAAATTCCACCTGGAGCCGTTTGTCCTGACCATCAATTTATTGTCTTTCTTGGAGTTGAAGGAAAAGTACGCGGTTATGAAAGAATTGACGTATTTATGGGGAGAGAACAAGAAGAACGGAAAATAGAAGAAATATCAGAAGGAATATCGCTAAACCAATTAGTAGAGGAGTTTGGTTTATATGGTGTATTTAGTTTAATTCATTCCAAATTATTTTCCTATCTCCCATACGTGGTGAGAGATGATATATCTGAAGAATTTTCCCATCAACTCAATGAATATCTAAATGAAATCACCGATAATAATTATTCCAATCCCCTTGAGATTAAGATTCTCAAAAAGCCAGACTTCGATGTACTTAATATAGATGAAGACAATACACTAATACTCGATGAGAATAACAACATCATTCACACCCCTTGGGGCGAGAAACTGAGTCTCGAGGAAGGTTTAATTAGGGATGCCTTGGATATTCTGAATCCTTCTGAACAAAAAATAATAATCAAGCAAAGAGTTGATTCATTCTTGAAAACCGTGAAACATACAGTAAGAATTCTCAATGATTTAAAAAAAAATAAAAAAATCAATAACCAAGATCTAATGAAAAAGTTAACCAAAGACTTGAATCGGTCAGATATTTCCCATAATTACGTTGAAATAATTAAATGTTTCATCATTAGGAATATTTCTCGAGATTTAGGAGAAAAAATAATAAAACGTACCGAAGATTTTTTAAGCGCATTGTAATACATTTTTTAATTTATTTTATACATTTTTAAAAAATTTAATTAGAAAATTATGAAGGTTTAAATATCGGTGTTGAATGTACTTTACATGTAAAGCTTACCTAACTATTAAAGAATAATGGAATATATTACAAATAAAAATGAATATGTATTTAATGGAATAACTTGAGTTGTAAAAAAAAGAGATTTCTCATTTTGAGTAAACTGAGCAAGCTCATATCTATTATAATAAGTTTGCTACTATTTTTAGAGTATAGATATATGTGCCTAATAGTTCTTTAAATTTTAAATGAGTAAAAAAGATGAAATATAATGAATATAATGAATAATAAAACCGTTAGCGTTAAAAACTTAAAAAAATATTTTGAGAACGTGAAGGCAGTTGATGGAATCTCCTTCGATGTGAAGAGGGGTGAGATATTCGGGTTATTAGGGCCAAATGGTGCCGGAAAGACCACCACGATCAAGTTGCTCCTAGGACTTTTAGAGCCAAACGAAGGAAATATAAGTGTTCTGGAGCTCAATCCGCAAAGGGATGATGTTCAAATAAAAAAACAAATAGGATATGTTTCTGAAGAGCCTCAAATATTCAAATCTCTTACCCCACGAGATTTATTTAACTTTATCGCATCAATTAGAGAACTAGATGAAACAAAAGCGGAAGAGAGTGCAAAAGAATATTTAGAAAGCCTAGAAGCGCTTCAATACTATGAGCAGACAATTGCTACGCTTTCACATGGGAATAAGCAAAAAGTACAAATCATTGCCGCGATATTACATGACCCGGCATTATTAATTCTCGATGAACCACTAGCTGGTCTTGACGCGAAATCGGTCAGGGTTTTAAAAGAGGTCTTAGATCTTCACACGGAAAGCGGTGGATCCGTTTTATTTTCAACCCACATAATGGAGGTTGCAGAAGAAGTATGTGATAGAATAGGTATTATACATAAAGGAAAAATGGTTGGAATCGGAACCGTCGAAGAACTACGACGCCAGGCAAATAAATTGGGTGCAAGCTTAGAAGATGTATTTTTAAATCTTACGGAACAAGACACATCAGTTGAGAAAATAGTAAAACAATTAAGGGATACATTTAAATCTAAGAGAGGTTAACGTCGATATGACTAAAGACATATTAAAATTGTATTCTCTTGCAAAAGTTTTAAATCATGAAGTTTTTTTAGATGCTCAACTTCAAACAGCTGGTTCAAGGCAGGCAAAATATCTTGAGAGATTGGAAAACAGCAAAAATAATATTCGAAATGGGGTTCTCGCTCAAAAAGTTTCCTATGCTTTAGTATTATGTATACTCCCTATTCTGCCCCTTATTACTTATTTTCAGATGCAAGATTTCTTAGGAAGTTTGGGACTTTATCTTTCTGCAGCCTTCATATTTTCAATTTTTTTTGGTTTAATCCTCCTCTATACCGTTTTATTAGGAATGTTGACGGTGAGTTCATTTATGTCTGGGAACGCATTTAAATGGCTAAGAACCCTCCCAGTTTCCAAAGAAAAATTGAAGCGCTTAGGGTTTTTGACTATATTCCGTAGTATGGACTTGCCACTTATCGTGATGGCAATTTCGTTTCCAATAATTATGATTATTGGGACGCGAGATTTGTTATTGATGATAGTATGTGCGTTAACTGCGGTACCAAACGTATTGTTTTGCTTTAGTTTTTTAATATTCATTGGAGAAAAAATGAGTGGAATCCTCTACACTGAAGGGCCTGATACCAAGAAGAAGACCATTATTCGAATGCTCACAATGGTTGGCTATATCGTTATGGCTATGTCTCTGGGATTCGTTATTCAATGGGCATTTAGTTCAATTGATTTTTTCTTTAAACTCTTTGTCACATTGAAAGATACCCTAATTTTAAACATGATCCTAAGTCTTATCCCCTTTCCATTCGCACCTAGTTTCCTTATTTCCATTTTCTCAGCTCCGGCTAGCGTTCCCTCGGGTTTATGGATCACAAGCATAACAGGGTATATTATCTTTCTGCTTGTAACATGGGGTTTATACAAAGTGGCAGTAAACTCCCTTAATTCAGTTATAGCAGCTGAAAAACCCATGAAGGAGGAAAAGATTGAAACTATAGGGGTTAGGGGGGCACCAACCGTTGAGATCGATACAAGAACACCCATAAAGGCACTTGTTCGCAAAGATTTAATCACTATTACTAGAGATTTTCAGTCCTTTATGTTTGTATTAATGCCTGTTATCCTCCCGTCAATTATGATCTTCAGCTCTCTTGCAGGAGTGGATGTAGATAATTTTGGTACCTTGGATGTGCTTATCATTTGGTCCTTCGCGATATCTACCAATACTTTTATTCCGCCGATGTTAGTTTCGGGGTTTTTAGGTATGGAAGAATCTGGCTCAACTATCCTCGCATCACTCCCGATTCTTCCAAGAAAACAAGCAAAAGCAAAGATATTGATAATGCTACCGATCCAAACCATTTCTATGCTAGTGGGGCCGCTAATAATGGTTTTTATCACCAGAACTTGGATGGTGTTTATATTTACTATGATGACTATCCCCCTCACATGGTCGTTTCTCTTTTTGGTGTTCGAATTAAAAGTTAAATTCTTTGGACAGATGGAATATAAATATGTTTTGGAGGAAGTATACCGGACAAATAATGTCTTGAAATGGATTGCTATAGTAGGTATCTTGATCGGTGTAATTATTATAAATTTTATAGTTGTAATCCTTTTTGTATTATTTTCAACATACCTCTGGTTGGTTTCAATTATCATCCTCTGTTTAGGGGTGGGAAGTACGCTAATTTTGTGGTATATTTTTAATAGAATGTTTCCCAAATTAGAGGAGATGGGCGACTATAAAACGGGAGGAGCTTTAAGAGAGTCTCCAGCCTTGGGCGCAGTAGTACTAACTGTTTTATATTGGTGTTTTGTACTCTTTTTACCACAACTTGTCGAGCTACTTAGCCTCTTACCCTTTATAATTTTTCTACCCTACTTACCTTTTATTGCCCTTTTATTCATTGATTTTGGGTTTATATTCGGATTTTTGGCTTTATTATGGATTTATATCGTCCCTTTTGAGCTTAAACTCCCAGAAGTCAACCAAAAATTCGATACATACTTCATTAATATCGGCTTAGGCAAACGACAGCCATTTTTAAAGAATATTTTAATTGGGGTCGGCTCTTTTGTAATTTTTAGCGTAATTGTCTTGCTCGGAGGTCTTCTATTAGGCAATTATACTTTTGATTTGAATCTCATATTTGGGCCCCCTTCAATTTCTAATCTAGGTTGGTTTTTATTTGTTATAATGTTAATTCCCGGAATATGGGAAGAAGTCAGCTTCCGCGGGGTGTTGATCCCCACATTACGACCGAAATATTCTCGGCAAAGCATTATAATAATTAGCGGCATTACGTTTGGGCTCTTTCACACTATTAACTTTATCAATATATTGGCAGGAGTACATCCGTTACAAGTGGTATTTCAGATTATCTACGCATCTCTTCTGGGCTTCGCATTCGGATATATATTTTTAAAAACAAAAAGTCTGCTCCCTACTATTATCCTTCATTATTTAATAGACTCGGTTGGTATGTTGTTTTTAAATGTTAGATTCGACAATTGGCTTTTGTACTTTTTATATTGTCTGATCTTTATCGGAATTATACCAATGATTTTGATAATGGTGTTTGTAAAATATCTCTCTTCCTCCATAGAGATATAACATTTTTTCTATTTTCTTTCATTTTTATATGAAAAAATTATATTATGAAAATAACAAAAATTAAATTACATTTATAATATGTAATAATTATATTAATTTTAAAGAGGTATAAAAATGAGTGAATTCCGCGAAGTTAAATTGACATGTCCTATATGCAAGAAAGATAACACGATAAGCGTACCAGAGAAAGTCTTTGCGCAAAAGCAATTTGGAAGTATAAAGATTCAAGTTCCTCCAGGAGCAGTGTGTCCTGACCATCAATTTATCGTCTTTTTGGACCCAAAGGGGTTAGTCCGTGGATATGAACGGATTGATATATTAATGGGGGAAAAATCAGCAAAAGCCATCGAATCGGCAGAACAAGAAGTCGGAAAAAAACTTTCGCTGAATTATTTGGTAAAAAGATTTGGATTATATGGGGTTCTAAGCTTACTACATGCAAAATTATTCGGATATCCCGCGTACTTAATACGAGAAAATGTATCGGACGATCTACCCACGGAGATTAATAATTTCTTCGATGATTTAATCAAAAATGAATATACCGAAATGCAAAAGATTGAATTTCTTAGTGAAATTGATTATAGCGAGGTAGATTTAGAGTGGGACGATGTGCTATTAATCAACAGCCATAATAATATTCTTCAGACACCATGGAATGAAAAGCTCAAATTAGAAGAAGAACTCATTCAAAAATCCTTAGAAATCATTAATCCTGAAGAGCAGAAGGTTATAATTAATCAAAATATAAAGAATTTCATAAAAGAAGTGAGCCATACACTCAGAATCCTTGAAAATGTCAAAAAGATTTACGATAAAGACTTAATTTCTCAGTTAGAAAAGGACTTAAAGCTGTCTAAAGTATCCAATTTTAGAATTAATTTAATACGTCAATTCATTATTTTAAATATTTCCAAAAAGCTCGGAAATAAAATCAAGAATAAAGTAAAAGATTTCCTCGGGTCACTATAAATCTTAGGTTTTTGAAGATTTTATATCCCTTTCAGCTCCCTCTTTATTCTTTTGTCTTGTCCCAATTTTCATTTTTCTATTTTAAATGAACTCAAATTATCCCGCGCGATCGCCTCCGAAAGTTGGTTTTTCAAAAGATAGCGGGAGGGCTCTCACTATCCATGCGACTCTTACGGCGACCGTTATGACTGCAAGTTTTTGAAGAACGCAACATTCGAGTGGCCTAAACGGGG
>CAZDJH010000030.1:9378-17441 GCA_964505645.1 uncultured archaeon
GGAACATAAATTTTTAAATGCTCATTTAAAACTTTTTAATAATTTAAGATTCAATGTAAAAATTTATACCATTTAATAATCTAAATAAATAAGGTTTAAATTGTATTTTTATATTTTATAATTTATATAACCTAATTTATAAATTCAATAAAAAATTTAAAATAAAAAATTACAGAGAAGTGAAACTTAATGACACTTTTATTTGGCGGCGGAAAAGATAAGAAAAAGGAAGAGGAGAAAAAGGAAGAAGCGCGCGAATATCCCCAAGATACCACTGGTGAGATAACTTATTCTGACCCCGAGCAAGAAGGATTAGCAGCATTAATCTCCTTAGTAGAATCGGTAACTATTCAGCAAGATCATTATGGGAATGTAGAGGACATTAATTTTGAAGGCAAATTGGAGGTAAAGAACCCGAGTACAGAAAATAGGCTCTGGGATATTGATCTCGAATTTGAAAATGTAGAAGCCACAGATTTAGAATCTACAGAACTCGAAATTAAGGAATTAGGAACATCAGACGATGATAACACCTATTCTCAAGAGTTTGTATTAGAAGAGAAGGCTAAGAATCTGTTAATGATTAAGGAATATATAAACACGCTTTCAGACGCGGAGAGCATTTTGAATTCTTCCGATATTGAAGAAGATTTATTAATCCTTAGTGAAGAAGAAGAGGAGTTCGAAGAGGAGGAAGAGGAGTTCGAAGAGGAGGAAGATGAGTTCGAAGAAGGACCAGAAAGAAAGAACCTCGAATCCTTTGGTATCGCTATTAATCAACTTAATACTGTTTCTTTTGCTATTGCCGCTTATAATTTATATGATAAACCAATTAAGAACTTAAAAATTGTGAAGGATTTTCCCTCTGAGTTCGAAAATGTAGATGTGACTGACTATTCAAATGGGATGATTGACAGAGAAGGCGACGAAATTGTTTGGACGATCGATGAATTAGAACCTGAAGAATTGGCTTTATTAAGAATCACCGCCGAACTCACTATCGAAGAGAAAGGTGCTGTCAAGACCGGTATGGTGAAGGTTGATTATACCGCCGAATCATCTTTTACGGGAGGGTTAGATATTGAAAAATTCGAAGCGTACACGAATAACAAGCATTTTGTGGACTTAATTGAAAGGGAACGTGAGCCAAATATGTGGGATTGCAAGCTGGTCTTTGAAAACCCCTCAGAATTCGATATTGAGTTATACGGAGTGGATGTCCATGAACGTGAGAATCCTGAATCCAGCTTTATTAGTGTAGATACCGACAACCCACCAATTCTCCCACCAAAAGCCCAATGGGAATCTCCAATGTGGGATTATGAGAGTGAAAATTATCCCGCATTCCAGAGAGAAATTAATTTTCGGGTATTAAACGAGTTCTTAGCTGATGTATCTGGAGACATAACACTTGGCGAAGAACAATTAGTCTTGGCAAGTCTTATTGGAAGTTTAACTTATGAAGTTCCCGAAGAAATTGCTGAGGAATTTCCCCCTAATACTGTTCCTTCCTACCAAGATGTAGATATAACCGCGGTACACACACTAGAAAATGACGGTTCAGCACCTCTGGACGAATTTAGATTTACCCATTCTGGATATTCTGAATATCCCGCATTCGTGCCGCCCGATCCCGATGACCCCGATGATTTTGACAATATTGAACTGCTCGTTGATGGAGAACCCGTTGAATTAGAGCGAGAAAATATTATTGTAGATGATGATTCCATTCAAGTCAGAATCGATGATTTGAAAAATACTCCAACGGGTATGATCGAGCCGGATTCAAAAGTTGAGCTCAGATATCCTTTCCACGTTATTCAACCGAAAGAGGAACTAGATTTCGAATCTCAATCTATTTATAATGGTAATACCTACCCAGTTGGCGAAGAGTTAGAATATATACCTGATCCCGATGAAATTCCGGTCATTACTGTCGTCCACATTCGGAGAAAATACAGGATTGGAAAAGAAATTGTTCCTATTGGCGAGGCAGGGAGTTATCAAATTATCCTATTCTTAGAGAACTTGGGAACTAAAGAAGAGAACAGGTTGAAGAACTTTACAATTATGGACAAAGTACCAGATTCCTTCCAGTATGGAGACTTTTCCATGGAACCCGAGGTTATCGACAAATATGGCGAAGACACGCTCAAGTGGGAGATTGAAGTCTTAGAACCCGAGGATTCGATCGAAATCACCTATGAGATTACTGGGGAAGGCGAATACGAGCCGAGTAAGGCTCAAGTAACTTACTAAAATCCTTTTTTCTTTTTAATAACCGTTACTATTTTTTTTTTTTATTCTTAAACCTTTTTATCAATTTTCGATTCTTATCAATATAATTTTTAAAAAAATGATACATTAAAGAATGTAAGAAATTAAAAACATTATAAATAATTAAAAGTGATAAAAACTAATGCAGTGGGGAATGCAAAACAGACTATCCCGAATTATTAACCCGAATACCGGTCATTGTGTAATGTTAGCGATGGATCACGGATATTTTGGAAACATCCCGGGAAGTCTAAAGGACTTTGATGGACTAAGACCCTTATTTGAGTATGCTGATGCATTAATGCTTACAAGGGGGATGTTGCGAAGCTGCGTATCTGCAGATATCAACAAACCAATTGTTCTAAGAGTGTCCGCAGGAGCGAGCATGTTAAAAGAGCTATCCAATGAAGAGATAAATGTAGCAATCGATGACGCAATTCGGCTTAATGTGTCGGCTATAACTTGCTCAATCTTTATCGGCGGAGAGTACGAAAAGCAAACCATTATGAACCTATCTAAATTGATAAATCTAGGAGAAAAATACGGGATTCCCGTCTTAGCTGTTACCGCAGTCGGAAAAGAAATGGCAAGGGATGCCCGATATTTAGGTATGGCGAGTCGATTAGCCGCTGAAATGGGAACACATTTTGTGAAGACATATTACTGCGATAATTTCGAAGATGTGACTGGCATATGTCCTGTTCCAATTGTTATTGCGGGCGGAAAAAAGATTCCAGAACTGGACGCCCTCCAAAAAGCAAAGAACGCAATTGACAAGGGAGCTGTCGGGGTAGATATGGGTCGAAACATTTTTCTGAGTGATAGTCCAATTGGAATGATTCAAGGAGTACGGGCTATCGTTCATGACAATGCTTCCGTTGATGAAGCATACGAGATCTACGAAAAAGGTCCAAAAGGATTATAATCTATACCAATTTTTTTTAAAATTTTATTCTTTTTTCTATTTCTATTATTACCTATTCTTATTCTTTATTTTCATAATTAGATTAATAGAGATATATTCCATCAACTCTATGGGTTTTGAAATATGTATCGCGCAATTTTTTAATATAAAAAGTTATAAGAAAAAATTTAAAGAAAAAGTTATTCTTGGGGGTGTATTATCGATTTAAGACTTCCCTCTTGGGGTTGGGTAGTTAACATAAATCCTTTCGAGGTTTCTGATAGTGGAAATGTATTAGTTATTAATGGTTTTACATCGATCCTATTATATTGTATCCATCTAAGTGCAGTATTGAGATCACGATAATCTGCGCCATAAGAAAACCGTATTGTGATTTCTTGAGTCCATAGGTCCCAGAAATTTATTTTAGTATTTACATCCGGTTTTGTTGAGGTAAAGAAAAGGATTGTTCCTCCTGGGGCAACTGCTTCATAGGATTGTTTTATACATATCATCAAGGGAGCCGTCATAATCACTATATCGGCTTTATGACCCTTGTTAAGTTCCCTAAATTTTTCTGGAACATCTTGGTTTTTTGCATCGATAATTGCGCTCGCTCCATGCTCTGTTGCGATTTCAAGGCGATTCGGATTTACATCTGACATTGCTATAAACCCCGCACCATTTATAATTGCGGTCTTTAAATGTAAAAGTCCACTAAGACCCGAACCTATTATCAATACCGATTTTCCGTCGCACACTTCGGCCCATCTCTGTCCACGCAGAACACAACTTAAAGGCTCAACGAAGGTACCTTCGTCAAATTCTACCGTATCCGGTAATTTAAGTAAACCCCGGTCGATATTGATGGGGGGAAGAACCACATATTCCGCATACGCACCATACTTATTCTTAAACTTGGTTGAATGCAAGGTTTTACACGCGGTCGTATGACCACTAAGGCAAGAACTACATGTATAACAAGGTACATGGTGGGTAAACACCACTCGGTCTCCCACATTCCATTCATTTTTACAATGTGGATTTTGATTGACGTTATCCCCAATCTCTTCGATGATACCTGTACATTCATGCCCAAACGCACCGATGCCCGCGGGTCGACCAGCACGCTTTATTCTATACCATTCCATCACGTCTGATCCACAAACCCCGCATGCTATAACCTTAATTTTCATTTCATCATCTGCTACGGGGATATCCTCAACTTCTTCCACTCGAATATCATCATTCTTATAATAAACTGCTGCTTTCAAGATAGATTACCCTTTTAATTCATTATTTTCCATAATTGTTTAAGTTATATCATCCTTAAGTTCTATAATCTAATAATTCATCTAAGAAATTAAAGCATTAAATTTTTAATGAATTCAAACATTCTTTTATAATATAATAAGCGATTAATGATTATTATATACAATCGTTAACCAATAAAAAAAAGGTTTAAAAACATGAGTCAAATTAATGAAATCCGAGATATTTTAGGTGCTGAAGCGGACGATTTTTTAAATCACACATGCCAAGGAATTCCCAAAGATAACTTGTACAAGCCCGGACCAGATTTCATAGAGAGGGTAGTAGAAAAATCTGATAGAAATAACCGCGTATTAGGTAATATGGAATGGTTATTTCAGAGCGGTAGGCTTGCTAATACTGGATACTTATCTATATTACCCGTCGATCATGGAATTGAGCACGGTGCAGGGGCTGATTTCGCTCCGAACCCGATCTATATGGACCCTGAGAAGATAATTGAACTTGCAATTAAAGGCGGCTGTAGTGGAGTAGCTTCTACTTTAGGCGTATTGGGCACACTTTCCCGCAGATATGCCAGAAAGATCCCTTTTATCTTAAAAATCAACCATAATGAATTGCTTTCTTTAAATGAGCAAGGCGAGAATTTTTATGACCAAACTCTGTGGGCAACTGTCGATCAAGCGTATAATATGGGAGCTGCTGGGGTAGGTGCGACTATTTATTTTGGGTCCCCTCAAGCAAGGCGTCAGATACAAGAAATCAGTAGTGCGTTTGAATATGCTCACGAATTGGGGCTTGTTTGCGTCCTATGGGCATATTTAAGAAATCCCGATGGGTTCGTAAAGGATGGAGTAGATTATCACGATTCGGATGATATGTGCTCTCAAGCAGACCACTTAGGGGCAACAATCGAAGCAGATATTATTAAACAAAAGATTGCCAAGAAAAACGGTGGCTTTTTAAAGTTAGATTTCGGTAGGACTAGTAATCTAGTCTACGAAAAGCTCGCTCCTACGGAGGGTTTATCCGAACCACAGAAACTGCTTGAATGGAACCGATTCCAAGTCGCCAACTGCTACATGGGACGGGTGGGGCTCATTAATTCCGGAGGGCCATCTGGCGATAATGATTTGCAAGCGGGTGTAAAAGCTGCAATAATCAATAAACGTGCTGGTGGGTGGGGCTTAATTATGGGTAGAAAAGCATTTCAGCGGCCCATGGAAGAAGGAATTAAAATTATCAACGCCGTTCAGAACGTTTATTTATGCGATGATATAGATCTTGCATAATAGAAAGTATTCTCAAATCCTAATATATTTTTTTTTATTTTTTTATCTATTTTATACCATATTCTTTCAACTCTACTTTTTCTAGAACTATTGTTGGTTGAGTAATTTCATCCATTTTCTACTTATTAGAATTATAATTAGAGAAAAAGAAAATAAAAATAAAATAAAAGAGAATTATACTTATTAGAAGTATTATTCTTCTTTTTTGCTCTTAATAATTCTTCTAAATTCTTTTTGATCAATTTCTTGAAAAAAACTTAATTCTTCATTAATCAAATCTTTTATAGCCTTCCTGACAGCTTCGGACCTGCTGGAATACTCCCCTAAATCGTTGAGTACTTGAATTGCATCAATATAGCGGTTGGGCAAGTTTATTGTTATAATTTTCATAAAATTTTCACTTCTGATCAACTACTTTTTATGTTTTTACAAAAATCGCCTATTCGTTTTAATTAATTTATTTGTTACTTTTACTCCTTATTCTTTATATTTTGTCGGATTCCTTATAAATTGAACATATCAACGCCGTAGCATTATTAATGGGTTAATGATTGATAAATAAAAATGTATTAAAGGGGAGATATGGATATTGGTATATTGATATAAAGTTATGAAAAAATTACTTTAAGAGTGAAAAAGAAAGAGAAGATAGTAGAAATAATTAAGAGGGGTTCTGAAATGGTTCTTTAAACGATTTAATATGGAGCAATAAAGAAAATGATGCTTGAAATATATCAGCATGGCTTATGTTCTGGAGGTTTTCTAAATATTTGATGTTATAATCCTCCTCTCGCCTGAGATATTTTATTCCTCGTGTTTTATGCTCATAATCAAGAAGAATATCCATTTTTAAAACCTTTTCGGCTGATTTTCTTGGCATTTCAAAATTAAGATTGAATCCAAAAATGAGATCGGGCTCGGATTCGGATGGACTATCCAGCACGAAAAGTATATTTGGGTCCGCCACCGCTAAGAAGCTCTGTAAATCATAATAGATATCATCCGGTTTTAGGGTAATCTTGTTGTTTCCCTCATTATTGAGAAAACTACAATCACTAATTTTAGGAATTAAAAACTTTTCTTTTCCTCTGAATGCTAGTTGACGCTCGTTATCTCGTAGAAACTCCTTAAAGATTGGATCCTCCTTTTCAAGAATAAATTTATCGGAGATCGGGTCCCGTTTTGTATAAATAATTAATGCTCCAGCAGAAATCAAATTAATTTTCTGGTAGTAAATTTGAAATAAAGGGTTATAAGGTATATTAATCGAAGTCTTTCTGCCCGAAACACCCAATTGTTCTAATATACTCGAGGAAGCTTGCGAATTTAAAACGAATAGGAGGAAGTCTCGGAAATCTTGAAGTTCTAAGTAATTTGTAAACTCTTTGAAATATTTCTTAACTATATTTAGTTTTTCTTCCAAATCTTTTATATTTGCCATTTAGCTCACTTTTAGTTTGAAAATAAATCTGGTTTTCACAATTCTGGTAATTAATTTTGATTTAAATATTTACTTAAAAAGTCCTTTAGTTGCGTTTTTACTTTAGGTGAAATGTGGTGCTCTATCTCACATGAGAGTCTATTTATCGTCTCTTGATCTTCCAATTTTAAAACTTTTTCAAAAAAGATATTTAATAAATGGTGGATTTCCTCCAATTTTTTACCAATTTCTTTTCCTCGTTTCGTTAAACGAATCGCTTTTCTTGGTTCCCATTTAATCAATCCCTCGCTTTTGAGCTTTTCTAGCATCCCCGATACGCTTGCAGGCTCCACATCAAGCTTTTCCGCGATCTCTTTATTGGAAACCCACCCACCTCTTTTTGTAGCGGCAATAGAATAAATTTCATCTATATACCTTTGATAACTTTCCGGAATATCAGAGAGAGGTGATGTATTCTGTTTTTTTTCGGCGTTCATGGACTTTTTATTTTCTATTTTTATTTTCTATTTTTATTTTTATTTTTATTCTCATTCTCTTATTTAATAATATGAATGAATATGAATAAAAATGTTTATTTTTAATAGATCTAGAACCTTTATTGGAAAGATTTGAATCTTTCCTTCAAATTTGAAATACTTCAAAAACTAAAAAATAAAAAATATGACAGATAAAGCCAAAAAATATTCAGGTATTTTGTTTTTATTCGTTGGAAACAGCGGTTCAGGAAAAGACTCCATCATCTCGGGTGTAGTGGAGCATTATCCCTCGCATCTCAAGCAACCATATATCGTGAAACGGTATATCACGCGGCCTCCTTCTGAATTTGAAGATAATATTTGTATTTCCGAAGATGAGTTCAAACAAATGGAAAAGAAAT
>CAZDJH010000031.1:0-17267 GCA_964505645.1 uncultured archaeon
AAAATATTATTATTTATTTAGTATTTATTAATTTCTGTGAATAATTTTGATTGCCGAAATATCTTTAATCATAATTTTTGTTATCGTAAGTATTTTAGGCGCTTATCTTATTTATCGCCAAGTTGCCTTGGTTAAAAAAGAGGAATTATCATGGATGGATTTTGCAAAGTGCGGTTTTTATGGGATTATCTTTTCTTCTGCTGTTATGATTGTAATAGGGATGGCGTTTATATTTGCAATTAATTCGCCTGATCTCTGGGAGTATAGCGTGATAAAACCTCAAAAGACGATAAATCCACTTATGCTTTTTATTCCATTAACAATTTGTCTAGTATATATTACGATATATCCCCTATTGGATTTCATATATATTTCTATCAGCTCAGAGTCAAAAAAAGGATTAACTGTTTTTCATAATAGGCTTGGAGAGACGTTAATCAATCGATTCGATTCTCAAAACATTTCTATTCTTTTAGCGATTGGATTATACTTTCTTATGTTTTTTTTACCCCCGCTTCTAATGTCATTAATGGGGATACCCTTAATATTAATATGGAGTACATGGTTTTTAGTGTACCCCTTAATGATTTTAACGTATTATGGTGCTAAAGGTTATATTGCGGGAATAACAAATGCTTATGTCCATCTTCCAGATCCCAGTAGGTCTTTATTTCTCCCTTTTGAAGATACAAGGAAAACCTTTAAAGAATTTATTGATGATCCTTTTTCAAGAATTATAATTGGTTTGATGTTGTTTGTCTTTGTTTGGCAGTGGATATCAATGATACAAACACTTCTTCTTGTTATAACAGGTTCAATGGCGATATCTCCCTATTCATATTCCGGTATGGTGTTTATAACGCTCCTTTTTGGAGTAATTGGATATTTCACTCGATTTTGGGGCAGGAAAATCCAATATAGGGCAATTGACATCTATTTTGCGGCTTATTTAATGGCTGGAGTGGGTATGAACGTATTTGTAAACTTTTTAATTGTTAATATTGAAAAGTTGGAAGTAACATTGAATGCTTGGTTGCTTACTGCTCCAATTACCCGGGTATATTTATTTTTTGCATTTCCGGCGGTTATAGAGGAAATTGTTCTAATCCTCTTTACATCGTATTATTTTCTTGTAAGAACCAGTAACTTTAATATAAATTTCTTTAAATCTAAGATTACAGAATGCGAACAAACTTTTGATCCTATCCCCTTATTTAATTTTATTAAAAGTAATAATCCCAAATTACGTATTCAAGCTGAGGAAGCTCTAATGAGAATGTATGAAAGAATACCTCTAAAAACAGATATAAACATAAATGATATTAAGTATAAACATCCCCTCATAGATGGGTTAAGTAACCCGCATCCCAATACGAGACGAATTAGTTATAATATTCTTCTTCAGCTCGAGGAAAATATTCCAGAAAAAATCCTACCATGGATAATTAATGCTCTTAATTCACCAAATTATGAGAAATCAATTTTAATTGCAAAATCCGTTTTAGAATCCCCCTTAAAAGTGGCTAATAACATCCCAATACCTATTTTATTAAACCTAATTAATGATCCCGAATGGAGATTAAAAAGATTAGCCTTAAAAATTATCTCAAAGGTATTTGATCACCGAAAGAATTTAATTGAATTATTGGAAATTTATAAACTTTTGAATGATCCAGACGAGGAAATACAAGCTGAAACTTTAAAAATATTATCAACCACCTCATATCAAATCCCCTATAATTTATTATTTCAAAAAATAGAACATATCAATGAAAGAGTAAGAACTCAAGCTATCAAAAATATTGTTAATATTAAAGATGATCAAAAGAAGAGAGAATTATTGTCAAGAACTACACTTCTTTTACATGATCCATCAACACATGTAAGGACATCTATATTGGAATCTCTGGCTAACATAGGAAATATAGATAAACATATATCCTCAATCGAGCCTCTTCTCAATGCTATGGTTGCTCATGACGAACATCTCCGAAAAGCAGCTATTTCCGCTCTAAAAACCTATAATGAAGAAAATCCTAAAGATATTGATGTAAAATCAATGATAAAAAGAATTGATGAGGATAAAATAGATATTTTATTAGACTTTTTGTGCCTCATTGGGGACTTTTGGAACAAAAAGATACGTTTTTGGAACAAAAACCCAGAGGAAATATTGAATGTGTTGTTGAAATATCTAAAATTTGACAATAATGAGGTCAGGGAAAAGGTCTCTGATATTATTGTAGAAAAGTTTTCTTTAAATCCGGGAATTATTTTTAATAAACTTATACAAATACCTGATATATCAACATTTGTCACAAAAGGAATTATTTCCCGAACCCTAATTAAAATCGCGGAAAAATATCCCCGAGAAGCAATCCCAAGGTTAAATGAATTTAAGGACTTCGATAAAAACGAAGCAAAGATAAATGCTATGTCGGCATTAGATGGATGTATTGAGAAACATCCGGACCTAGTGGACATTAATCCATTCATTTCAATATTAGAAACAACTAAAGATGAAGAGATCAAGAATGAAGCTTCAAAAGTACTTACGAAAATAGCTAAGATGTCTCCTGAAGCGATAAAACCAATAGTGCCAAAATTAACGACTTTAATTAAAGGTCAAAAAACCTCCGTTAAAATTACTGTTGGAAAGTCTCTTTTAAAGATAGCAGAAGATTCTCCAGAATTAATTGAAGTAGACTTTGTAAAAAATTTGCTTTCCGAAGATGATGCATTCATAAAAGAGTCAGCTATTAAGATCTTAGGACATATTGGAAAGATTTCTGAAGATTATGAGGCGATTTTCAACCTTTTATTGCAAAAATCTCTAAAAGATAAGGATTGGATTGTAAGAGAGGCTGCTATTACGAGTCTTGGAAGAATAATCCCCCATGTTGAAAACAAATCATTTATTGTTGAAAAACTCATTTCTCTCCTTGAGGAAGAGGAAGAACCATGGGTACAGAGCTCCATCCTGAACCTCTTGTCTGAGGTTAAGGAGATTACTCCTGAATCAATCCCTTTAGATAGTATTAGTAAATTAACCTCTCATGATAATGATAAGGTGAGACAAGCCGCTGCAAAATTCTTACATATCTACTCTAAGGGGGAGCTCGAACCTATAATTGATAGTATTTTCTCTCTATTGGATGATCCATCCAATAATGTAAGGGATAAAATGATAAATAGCATAGTTTCTATAATCCATGAGAGCGGGATAAAAAAGATTTTGCCTCGCCTATTAGAACATCTTAGCGATGAATATTCGATGCGATTGAACAGATCCATTGCCTTAATTTTAGGACGTTCAGTAAAGTATGAAAATGAGGAGATAAAAAATAGAGTAATCTCAGTGTTAGAAATAAGATGTCAAATGTCCCAAGACCCTGTAATTTGCAGAATTCTTCATGAATTAGAAGAGAGTTGATATTTATTTTATTTGTAATTTAACTGACTGCGAAAGAAGTCCCCTACATTTATGTAGGGGATGAATTTCGCAGAGCATCCACATTTTTTATTGTTTGGTTGAGAAGTCACTAAATTAAAGGACACCTTCCTTTTAAATACCTTGCTTACTATAAACTACTTAATATATATATAGATTCGCAAGGTGAATAGAAATTTCTTTATTAATCATGATTATTATCTCTTTGATAACAAATCTTCATTATTTTATTGTTAATATCATAATTTAAAATGAAATCGACAATATATTCTTGTAATAAGATAGAAAAAATCTAATTGAATTAAAATGACTCAACCCCAACCCCAACCACCCACAGCACCGATCAACCCCATACAGAGATTTAAAGACTTTTTTAGGACATTTCAAGATACTCCCGGACAATATAAGTATCAAGAACAAATAAATGATATTGCGGCAAAAAGCGGAAATACATTGATTTTTCTCTACGAAGATTTGCTCTCTTTTGATCCAAAAATTGCAGAAATGTTAAGAAAAGACCCTGAAGTTCTCCTTGAAAGCGCTGTTGAGGCATTTAAAGACATCTTGAAGTTCCAATCCGGTAAAAAGTTAAATCATAAAAATTATTTTGTCAGGATTACCACCGAGGATCCGCAAAGTATTCTGAAAGTGAATATTAGAGGTCTTCGCTCCACACATATCGATGAATTAGTCTGTTCAAAGGGTATAATAATAAGAAGCTCTCGGGTACGCCCCAGATTGAAAAATGCATCTTTTGAATGTTTAGTTTGTGGTACAACTTTCGAGGTCGTTCAATTGACCTCCAAGGTCAAATGGCCCCGCTTTTGTATTAATAAAAATTGTAAAGCAAAGGCAAAGTCAGACTTTCGTCTCCTTACTAAGCACTCGGACTTTATAGATTGGCAAAGTATTACGGTTCAAGAGATCCCCGAAGAACTACCTCCCGGAAGGATGCCTCGCTCAGTTCAAGCTGTATTAACTCATGATTTAGTCGATTATGTAAAACCAGGAGATCGGGTTAATATAATGGGGATATATAAATCGGTTTTGGCTATGTCAATGAGGAATAGAAATTCTACCCTATTTAAAACTTATGTTCATGTTAATCATGTTGATCCGGAAGATAAAAGTGAAGAAGACAGCGATATATCTAAAGAGGATAAAGAAAAGATAGAAGAATTATCAAAAGAACCCATGGTTCAAAAAAAGATAGCCCGCTCCATTGCACCCTCAATTTATGGCAGGGAAGACCTTAAGATGGCTTCTGCCTTAAGTCTATTTGGAGGGACCAAAAAGCGAAAAGCGGGTGGAGGTTATAAGAGGGGTGATATTCACATTTTATTTGTAGGTGATCCTGGGACGGGGAAGAGTGAAGTTTTGAAAGACGCAGTGGAAGTTTCCCCTAGAGGGTTATATACCTCCGGAAAAGGCTCCACAGCAGTAGGGCTAACAGCCGCAGTGATAAAGGATGCCGATACGGGGCAGATGAATCTTGAAGCCGGAGCAATGGTATTGGCTAATGGTGGGATTGCTGCTATTGATGAGTTTGATAAAATGGATTCCGCAGATAGGTCTGCATTGCACGAATCAATGGAACAACAGACCATTAGCATTGCCAAAGCAGGGATTGTGGCAACTCTCAAGTCGGAAACTGCTGTTATTGCTGCTGCAAACCCTCACTCGGGAAGATATGATATTTATAGCACCCCTACTCAAAATATTAGATTACCTCCTTCTCTATTATCAAGATTTGATTTAATATTCGTAGTCATCGACCGCCCAAACCAACAAAAGGATGCAAAAGTCGCCGAATTCATTTTGAAAAATGCGATGGCCGACTTTGATCAAGATATAGAAGAAGAAGAAGGAGAAGAAGAAGGGGATGAAGTTATCGCCCCAATCTCTCATGACCTATTGAAGAAATATATTAAATTTGCAAAAAAGAATTCCCATCCACGTTTAACGGATGAAGCTAAAGAGCGAATTAAGGAATTTTACCTGGAATTGCGTGGAGAATATGAGAGTGAAGATGCGATCATTTCCATCTTGGCTCGAAATTTAGATGCATTAGTGAGATTAAGCGAAGCATATGCCAAAATGGCACTCCGTGAAAAGGTTTTAAAAAGTGATGTAGAAGAGATTATTAAAATATTTAAACGATATCTTAAAGATACGGGCTACGATGAGAAAACAGGAAAGATAGATATGGATAGAGTTCTTGCCGGGGAATCTAGAGTTAAACTAAATAAGCTTGATGCCCTATTGGAACGCCTTAAAGAAACTTTTGAAGATAATGAATGGAGAATGCTCGAAAAGAAGGCAGTCATTCAGATCTTGGATGTGGAACTAGAAAAAGTGGAAAAAGGCTTTATAAAAGATGCAATTGATGAACTCGTTCAAGAAGGTACACTTTATGAGCCTAAACCGGGGAATATTAAGTTTACCAATAAAGAAGCCTAAATGGTTCTGATCTTCAGAAATTTCAGTTTTTATAATCAGTTTATTTATATGTTTTTCTTATTTTTTAAATATAGATGTCAGATGTTAATTGATAATTTAAAAGAGGCTCTCCAAGGGGAAGCTGAGGCCCAATTTAAGTACCGACTTTTTGCCGAAAAGGCAAAACAAGAGGGTTTCCCAGAAGTGGCCCACCTTTTTATAGCCGTCGCCTACGCAGAAAGTAGGCACATTAAGAATCATCTACGCGCTTTAAATGTATTGAAAAACGGTGAATATAGTCTTGAGGATATTGTAGACGTTGATGAAGAAAAGGTAAAAAACAAAATAAAAGATACTCCGTCCAATTTGCGAGATGCCATAGATGGAGAAATCTACGAAACTAAAACTATGTATAAAAAATTTGAAAAGAATGCGTCTAAGGAAGGGCTTACGGTTCCTGAATTGTCTTTTTCCTTGGCTCGAGAGGCCGAAAAGGTTCATGCCAAATTATTTTCCCGATATTTGAAGAAATTAAATAAAGGAAAAAAAATACAAAATAAGAAAATATATGTATGTAATATATGTGGCAATGTAGAATTTATAGACGTGCCGGATATATGCCCTGTGTGTGATCATTCAAAGCATTTTTATAGAGAAATACCATATGAGTAACTTGCTGGGTTATGTTAGAGCGAATCTATTTTAGCCTACCCAAGCACCAATTCTACCCCCGAACCGATTCCGTATGAAACAATAAATCCGACAATTCCTATTATGACCATCTCTCCTCCGCTTTTCCAAGGATTTTCGCCAGTAATCTTTACTTTTGCAGCTCCCACAATAAATAACATCGCGAATGAGATAATTGATGAAATTATCAAAGAAATTATCCCTAAATCAATAAAATAGGGGAAAATAGCGATAAATGATCCAGCAATAAACGATAAAAAGGTAATTAAAGCGCCAATAACAGGATTCTCGGGTTCTTCAAGACCTAACTCGCTTTTTGTTAAAAAATTAATCCAACTTTCTTCATCTGATATAATCGTTTCTAAGGACTTTTCTAGTAGATCGCCGCTAAAAGCCCAATCTTCCAAGAGTTCTCGTACCTCTTCCTTCTCTTCCTCTGGGAAGAGCTTAATTTCTGCGCGTTCTCGCTCTATCTCGTTCTTAATATACTTTGCTTCGCTTTTAGATGATACATATTCTCCTAAACACATACTTATAGCTCCAGAAACCATCGCTGCTATACCCGTAAGAATTACAGTATAGTTTCCCTCATTGAGTGTTGCCGCAGCAACCCCAACCAACAGTGTGAAGACCGAGATTAGCCCGTCATTAAAGCCTAGAATAAAAGACCGTATTTTTGAGCCTCCTTCTATATGTTCTTCGGGAAATTTCTGTTCAAATTCCATTTAAATCACTTCTATTCTCTTTTTTGTTTTATTTTTAAATTAAATCCTTAAAATAACCTACTATTACTTATTATCATTTAACTATATAGATTAAATTTTTGCTCTTGAAAGAAATCCGCTATACCTCTAATCGTTAAATCCATTTAATTTGGGTAATATTCATTTCATTTAAAAACCGAATCTTGCTCCAATGGTCTATTAAACGATTGACAAACCTATCAATAGGAAAAAAAACCACTTTATGATCTTGTTTAAGCAACTTAATCATTCGTATAAATCTTGCTAATGTATTTCCTTTATTTTCTAAGTTTTTTTTAATGATTTCCTTTTCCTTGGCATACCCTCTTTGAAATTCAGTATCAAATTCATCTATTTTATGATTTCTCAGAAAATCTCTGAATCCTAAATATTCTTTTTGCATATTTTCAAAAGAACGCCCGAAATCTATCCTACATAACGTATTATCCGGTCTTACAATAAAATGGCGATCATAAACATCATATAGGGATAATACTTCGTGTAAATAACAAAGGCGTCCCAATTGATACTTATACTCGGAAATCTCATAGTGATTAATACTTTTACCGTTTATATAATTAGAAAAAAGGTAGGGGATCTTTTTACTCTTTAAAAAACCCTTTTTTTGATATATTCCTGCTAAATAACCCTTCGCACATAATTGAGGGTCAAAATAATTATAAGTTAAGTGAAGACCCAAGACTTCAGAAAAGAAATGTTCCCGTACATACTTTAAAAAGAGTACGGGTTTGAGTTTTTTCTCAGAGTTAAGCGTTTCAACACATTGTATTTCATATTTCTTATAATATCCCCAAGTCGAATCAATCGAAATCTCACAATGTAGAGGGCTGTCAATTTTTTCACCCATTATACGTATTATCTCCTTTGAAATATCTGAAATTTCAAACCAGTTAAATAATTCCTTAAGAATTTTTAGATTCCGAGTATACACTTAAATTGAACCCTCTAAGTTTAATAAAACTTAATAGTTTAAAGTATTTAATCTAATTAAGAATTTATATATTTTATCATTGGAAAGATGCGCCTTCGGAGCAAAAAAAGAAATGCCTTCTCGTTTCTTTAATGTAATTGAGTCCTATTCAGAAAAAGAAATTCTGACCCTAATAAAAGAGATTAGTAATATTCTAGATTCTGAAAATAATTTGATCTATATCCCTCAATCTAAAATAATGGTGGTTGGGGATTTACACGGAGACCTAGTGACTTTGCAAAAAATTATTCAATTATTCTTCCGAGATAATTTCGATCAGTTATTATTTTTAGGGGATTATGTTGATCGTGGTGCCAAACAAGTGGAAGTTGTTAATGTCCTTTTATATTATAAAAAGATTATGCCCAATAAGATAATACTTCTCAGAGGTAATCATGAAGATCCAATCATTAACAGACATTACGGGTTTTATGATCAAGTTAGACTTAAATTTTCAAATTATAAGCACCTATACCGCTCCTATAATCGACTTTTCTCTAAATTATCTTTGGCAGCACTTACATGGAATCGAACTTTTTGCATCCATGGGGGCATTCCTCAAGACTTAGAAGATATTACCTATATTAACGAATTACCCAACGAACAAGACCGAATTGAACATCCAATTACTAAGCAATTATTATGGAATGATCCCCATGATAGAATCAATGAATTTAAGTGGAGTAATAGAGGTCCTGGAATAATGCGGTTTGGGAAGGATGCATTTGAGGCTTTTATTAAGAATAATAAAATCAAGCATATCATACGCTCCCATGAAAAATGTAAAAATGGTTATAAAACACATTTTGATGATAAATTAATCTCTATTTTCTCATCAAGCTCTTATTCAAAAAGAGTTTCTACCGTAGTTGGTGTAATCGAGAGAAAAGGAGAGATAAGGGTTCAAGAGATTTAAAATTAAATGAGAATTGGGTATTAGAAAGGATGAGTTAAACCTTAATATCCTCTAATTCTAATCTTTTGAGCTTCTCTAAAACAGGTTTTCCCGTATTTAAATCCCAATCTCTAAATTCATAATAGTACTTTCTCAATTTTATGTAATTAGGGGTCTTGCCACGGGCGGCACCTTCATTTTTTGGCGTAAGTAATACTTTTGGAATATGTTCATCCTTTGGATTTATACCCATCTTTAAATTAAATAATCTTTTAAGAGTAAATATTCGCTCTCCTAAAAGCTTAATAGATTCTAAAGTATAATCATAACCTAATAGTGCATTAATTAAATCTCTCATATGACGGGGTAAAGGGTTAAAAAATACGCAAGTAACGGAGCTTGAATAGATTGCCCTATAATCTTGAAGGTTTGCCGTCGAACTTACTAAGGTTTTTGAGTTGGAATGTACCTCCGTTTTTTCTACATTTATCGCCGTGAAATTAATCTCATTAGCCTTTCGAAGGGCTTTATATGCATCTGCTGTCGTATGGCACGCCCCCCGAGGACTAAATAAGTAAGTTAAGGCCATGCCGTAACACGAGCGCATATCATGATATGGTACTTCTAAAGTGTTTATCGTGCCAATTTCTTCTTGAGATATGTTAAAATACTCTCCTACCGCGTTTGATCCTTCAGCGATAAGGTCTCCAATCCCCTCCCTATAGGCGGTCTTTTTAATAAGTTCAATCATCGCTTTATGATTCCCCCAATTTAACTCTAATCCGCCTAAATCGGTTTTATCTATTTTTCCCTCATTGTATAATTTATATAATAAGGCGACCGTACTGCTTGTACTAATTGTATCCAAACCATATCTATTACATAAATCATTCGCAATTGCAATGGACTCTAAATCATCATTGAGAATCATAGCCCCGAATCCCGCAAGTGTTTCGTATTCGGGCCCCGCTATTTCATGCGCTTTGTAATCCTCTCTTTCGATGTTAATGATTCTTCCACAGCCGATAGGACATCTATAACAAGCATAGTTTTTTACCAATAAATCTTCTTTATATTTATCTCCAGAAATGTCCATTACATCCTCCCATGAACCTTGGGACCAATATTTAATGGGTAAATCCCCCTTTGCATATGCGCCCATTACCCCTGCACTTGTCCCATAAGAGCGCATTATCTTCGCAGTTTCAGTATTTAATACATCCTTCATCATATCTTTAGTGACCTTTTTATACTCTTCCGGAAACCTAATGTTTGGTTTAACCCTTGTCCCTTTTACCACTATTCCTTTTAGCTTTTTGGATCCTAATATTGCACCCATTCCGGTTCGCCCAGCAAAGCGCCCATTTGCGCAGATGTTTGCAAATTTAACTAGATTTTCTCCCGCTTGTCCGATACATAAAACTTTTGCTTGGGGGTCACTTATTTTTTCCTTAAGTGTGTCTCGGGCTTCTTCAATATCCTTTCCCCAAATGGAGATATCCTCTATTATATCGGTTTCACTATCTCTTATAGTTATATAGCAAGGCTTTTGGGATGCCCCCTTAATAATTATTCCATCAAACCCGGCTTTTTTGAGCTCGGGACCAAAATACCCACCACAATTTGATTCTCCCCAGAGATGTGTATAGGGAGATTTCGCACAGATAACAAATCTACCCGAAGAAGGTGCAGACGTACCACATAGAGGACCAGTCATAATAAACACAATATTTTCTTCTGAGAGTGGATTTGACGATTGATCAATATGATCGATTAAATAGCGACATGCATATCCTGCCCCCCCTAAATACTTCTTAACATAATTCAGATTTATCGGCTCAATTGAAATACTATGAGTTGATAAATCTATATTGAGTACCTTTCCGATAACCCCAAAATATTTGTCTTTATTATCCATATTCTTTTTAAATTGTTATTAGATATTATTCATAAGATTAATATTCTATAATAGGAGGAATTTGTAAAATGGCTTAAATTTTATGATTAATTTTTTTTCCTTCTAATTATTATTTAATGATATCATAGTTATATTAAAAGAAAGTGGTTAAAATGAAAGCAGCTGTTTTTAAAGAAAAAGAATGCATAGAATATCAAGAAGATTATCCAAAACCGGAAATAGGTACTAATGATGCTCTTGTTAAAACCTCCTTTTGCGGAGTTTGCGGGTCAGATATCCATAATTTCAAGAACCAAATGTATCAATGCCCTTTAGTGATGGGACATGAACTTAGCGGAGAAATCGTAGACCTCGGGTCAAAAGTGGAAAACTTTTCCATAGGAGATAAAGTCGTTGGAATTAATGTTAAATTAGATATCTCACAAGGCAATTTGGGAGGATTAGGTATTTTTCAAGACGGAGGATTCGCAGAATTTGTAAAAGTGCCAGAGAAGTATTTATTTCATGTGCCCGATAATATCTCCCTAAAGGAAGCGGTAATGATTGAATCCTTTGCAAACATAACCCGCGCAATGAAGCTATCTCAAGTGGGCGAGAAAGAGAGAATTATGATAATTGGGGGTGGAAATATTGGCATGTGCTTCTTACAAGCGTTATTAGGAGAGAAAGATCCCGAATATATTATTGTAATTGAACCCCATAATTTTTTACGAAATAAAGCAATAGATTTTGGTGCAACCGAAGCACTCAAACCTAGCAAATCTAAGGTAAAACGCTTTACAAAAAAACACGGGCAACCGACCCATATTTTTGATTGTGTAGGTAATCAATCGACCATTGACCTCGGAATTACTGTGATTGAAAGGGGTGGAACAATTCTTATAGAGGGAATACATAAAGGAACAATAGAACTCCCAGCATTTATGATAAACTCTAAGGAAGTGGGGATCAAGGGGTCTTTGGGACATGATCGGGATGATATCTTAGCTTCAATTAAATTAATTGAGAGTGGTAAGGTGTATCCAAGTAAATTAATTACAAAAACGGTAAAATTAAAGGATCTACAAGAAGTATGTGAAGAGCACTTGAAAGCGGGAGAACGAAAATTCATAAAAAAGGTTGTTGAAATAAATGAGTAATTAAATTACAAATGTTTATATATTGAATATAAATAATATCTATATAAAATTATATTCCAAATATTAGAAGGAATTAATAACAATGACAACAGGATTAATATATGACCCAATTTATCTTGAACACCGGATCGGCACACACGTAGAAAGCCATGAAAGGCTTATTGCAATAATGGACTTTCTCGATGCTCAAGGGATTTTGGATAATCCCGATTTCAAGGAGACCTCTCCACGAAGCGCAACTATAGAACAAATTCAATATGTTCATACACAGAGTTTAATCGAACAAGTAAAACGAATTAGTGAGCGAGCGGCCTCATCAGGCCATATCCAGAGCCTTGATATGGACACCTTGGTGGCCCCAAAAACATACGATGCGTCTCTATATTCAGTAGGAGGAAACTTAGAGGGAATAGATAGAATCTTGTCTGGTGAGATTCAAAATGGTTTTGCACTTGTAAGACCACCGGGTCACCATACAAACTTGAACAGATGTGCAGGGTTCTGTATTTTCAATAATATCGCCATTGCTACAGAATATTTGTTCCGAGAAGCAAATCTCAATAGGGTCGCGATTATCGATTGGGATTGCCACCACGGAAATGGGACACAAGATATCTTCTATGAAGGCGCACTTTCAGAGGGCTCAGAAGTGGTGTTCTTCAGTTCACACCAAGATGGGAGGACATTATATCCTGGAAGTGGCTCTATAAATGAAATCGGTCGAGAAAAGGGTAAAGGAAAAATCATAAACTTTCCCATGCCCCCGCGTGCTGCGGAAGATATTATAATGCTCTTTTTTGATGAGATTATTGCACCGGTACTGGAAGAATTTAAACCCGAATTCATTTTAATTTCCGCGGGGTTTGATACTCATCATACGGATAGATTAACAAATATGGGCTGGACTTACCAGGGTCCCGCATATTATTTAGAAAAAATAAAAATGATTGCCGATAAATATGCCGAGGGGAGGATCTTAATCACTTTGGAGGGCGGGTATCAAGTAGACAAGCAAGCGAAAGCTGTATATAATTGCTTACGAGTATTAAATAATGAATCCGATCAACTTATTGAAGAAAATGGACGGGATTCAAACCAAGAAACACTTGCTTATATTAATAATAAATTAATCCCTACCATAAAAAGTAATATATCGCCTTATTGGAGTTGTTTTTAGATATTTCAATCTTTTTTATGATACTATTATAGTAATTTTATTCCCTTCTCTTTTTTTGGCGTATTTTATTTAAACACTCACCTTCTTGTCTCAAAATTTATAAATAATAGAATATATAAATAATAGGAGAAAGGCTAGTTTAAAAGGAAAACTTAATAATTAAGTAATAATAAAAAAGAAACTTTTTTATATTATAATTTTTATATAATTCAAAAAAGAATAATTTGAACTAATTTATTTAAAATATATGCCTAGAATAGAAGAAAGCGCGTTAACAACGGGGATTTCTAAAAAGAGGATTATCGGGGTAATATTAATAACGGGGATATTATTTGCTTCCTTCGCATTTTCCGTCACATTTTTCAGATTTCTATTTAATTCACAGCGCTTAGCTCCGAATGAAAATTTAACGATTGCACCCGAAGAGGAGCCTATGTTATTAGGTTGCGGAACATCGTTGGGTCTCTTAGAACAGCTTTTTGATGCATTTGACTTACCGAATGAGACTCTGGAAAAAATACTCGAAGAATATCAAAATATGGCAGACGGGATCCCCGATATATCGGACCTCGATTCGAGGATGTTGATGATTGCCGCTTTGTTAGGGTCCCAAATTCCGGTATTTAGAATCTATGATTATGATAATGTTGACAGCGTTTCGGGGAACTTATGGAAGTACAATTCCTATGATGAATACACGGGAAGTGAATGGAAATCCAATTCTCCGCTCTCTGAAACGTCGTTTTATACTCAGAGTGATAAGGATACCCATTATCCAACCCAAGACGATTTAAAAATTACGAAAGAGGTGACTCCTGACCAAGTTGGAGCAATATCGGTACTACTCCCGGTTCTATTTCCGTCCCCCTTTATTATGCAAGGTAGCATTGATGTACCCAATATAGACGCAAGTAAGACCAGATTGATGAAGAACGGATTCAACTCGAGCACCGTGATTCTTTCGTTTACTTCAACTGCGACCGTTAATATGTCTTATAGATTATTTGGGGCGAACTTTCCATCTGTAAGTGATTTGGCGGCCTCAGCCGTAAATCCCGATTACACCCCGACCGACCTTAAGGACGAATACTTAACGCTTTCTAATGATATTAACACGTACATTAACGCGCATCCCTATTTTGAGGCACATTATAACAACTTAGATGCTATTATCGATGATGATGATGATGCCGCAACCGTAGCGTCTAAAATAAGGACTTATATGCAAAGTAATTTTGAATTCGGCGTTGACGCCATGGATAGCGACCCTCCGGAAGATGGCGAGGATTTGATCGAATGGTTCTGCGAGAATGAAGAGGGCGTATGGTCTGACTTTGCTTCAGCTTATAGTGCCTTCGCGCGGGCTTTCGGGATTCCTTCTCGCTATGTTGATGGATATAACACCCGTAATATCCAAGAGACAAAAGATGGGGCGGGAGAGGATGTGATTGTTATTAGGGAAATGAATATGTACAATTGGGTAGAGCTCTATATCCCCACTTCCACCGATGGGAGCGGGCAGTGGGTTCAATATGACATATGTGAAGACGTTGCCCAGAGTTATGACTCCGATGACGATGGAATGCCCGATGATTGGGAACTTGAAAATGGACTCGACCCTTCGGAAGATGATTCGGGGGGGGATCTCGATGGTGATGGAGTGACGAACTATGACGAGTATCTAGCTGGTACCTCGCCGACGAGTTCTGATACGGACGGGGATGGATGGGCGGATGGAGATGAGATCGCCGCAGGCGGAGATCCCACATCGAACGATACGGACGGAGATTTGATGCCCGACGGCTGGGAGGTTGAACACGGCCTTGATCCACTGGTCGACGATGCGGGCGCGGATCCTGATGGAGATGGCGCCACAAACTATGACGAGTATCTAGCTGGTACACACCCGTTAAAAACAACATATATATTATTTTATATGAACAATACAGAGGCGGGCAACTATAATGAGCCTTCCGTAGTAAGAAACTCAACAATAGAATTACAAGCAATACTACTAAATGAAACGGACGCCCCTATTAGTGGGGAAACTATCACATTTAGGAACGGTACGGGGGATTTTATTGGTAATGTGACCACGGATGCGTTTGGGGTGGCAATTTTTAATTACGAGATTAATAGTAGCTTTTCAATAGGACCCCATAACGTGACCGCAAGTTGGAGTGACTATTCTAATAGTTCCTTATATATTCTGAACGAGAAAACCGAAATCATTAAGCAAGATTATTATACTTTATATACAGATGATAATAAATGGTGGGAAGGTGATACCCTCGTAGTCATCGGAAATCTTACCTGGGAAAATGGTACTGGAATTTCCGATATATATGTGAATATCACGATAAGAGACCCTGATAATTATGAGGTGGTTTTCGCATATAACGATACAGTAATAACAGATGAATTCGGTTCATTTAATGGAACCCTCGTAATTGATGAAACCTGGCCAAATTGGCCCAGTGAAAAGTCGGAAACCGATATTTGGGTTGAATTTGATCCAATTTACAATGGTTTGCAGTATGTGCAGGCTTCACTAAAACAGTTTGATGAATGATATTTAAAATTAGCTAATATTGATCTATTATTATGAAAAGAAAAGTTTACGGTCAACAATCATCTGCTAAAAAGTCTAAATGTGGTTTGTTATTAGTTTTTATTTTATTTATATCAGTTTTATTCTTATTTCTTAATTTTAGTATTCTTATCAATAATTATGATTTAAATAATAATCCTATTTTAGAAAATGAAAAAGGTTATGATGTAAAAAATAAAAACATTAGAACCTCATTTGTTCGTGGGAATTTAAGCTTGACAAATTATTGGATTAATGAAACAAGCTATTATCATAATCAGATTTTTACCTTAAAGGGTGACCTTGATAAAATAATTGGGAACGAGGATGGTTTTGTTGTTGCCATTCAAGTAGGGGGTGAGACCGACACATTATATAACGGAACGACGAACTCAACTGGCGCATTTGAAATTGAATATACCGTATCTGATTTATTAAATGTGTCTACAAATTATACCATTAAGGCAGAAGTTATCAATATCGAAGAACAGCATTCATTTATATGCGAAAATCATTTTCGGATTTTTATTAAAAACGACACCACCGCCCCCCAATGGGACCCGATACCCGAAGACAGAACCATTGAGTTGGGAGAGCCGTTGGAATATGACTTGAATGCAACGGATGTGCATGATGTGATTTATGGAATAAATTCTTCTGGTTATATCCAATATTATACTATTTTTTATGACGATTTTGAGGATGGAATTTTAGAGGATGGAAATTGGACTATTACTGGTTCGGGAGATGCGGGTGTTAGCACTGCTACATCTCAATCTGGTAGTTACTCGGCATATCATTGTTGGAATGCGGGAACGATAGAATCGGTATTTTTCGATCTTTCTAGTTATTCCATATTAAATTTATCTTACTGGATTCGTGAAGGGTCTTCAAGCATTACAAATAGTGAAACCCCCGATAATAATGAAGATCTTGTTGTGGAATATTTTAGTGATTCTTCAACGTGGAAAAAAATAAATAGATATTATGGAGGTGGCGGAGATGATGGGAAGATTTCTACTTATAATAGTATATTTCCCGCAGACGCCTATCATTCTAATTTTAAATTGAGATTTAATCAAACTAGTGGAAGCGGTTCTGATTTTGATTATTGGCATATTGATGATGTTAAAATGGAAAGACAAACCATCATTCCTTACTTTAAAATCGATCCTGTCACAGGTCTTTTGGAAAATAATACTATTTTACCCGTGGGGGATTATGATATTCAATT
>CAZDJH010000032.1:0-16694 GCA_964505645.1 uncultured archaeon
TTTGGTGTGATCCCCCTTTCCTAACTACCCCTCTTAAACAGCGTCATTTCGTCATAAAAAGCACAAAGAATAAAAGCGATTCAATAACTTAGTAACTCAAGAATATATATAACTTATGAAAAAAAGATTTCTTGTTATTATATACATAATTCTCATAACAAGCGCAGTACTAATTTGTTTCGTTCCAACCCTTGATCCAATCATACAGCTATTACTGGTTATAAATATATCCATATATTTAATTCGGACGCCTATTTCACGTATAATAGCCTCTCTATTGAGAGAAAAGGTCATTTATCGGATAATAATTTCCTTGAGCATTAATATTACGTGGGGCGTTTTTTTAATGTTACTATTATTTGCTTTATCTCCAGAGATGTTCATTGCAATCCTCTCATTCTTGATAGTGGCGATTTCTCTTACTTTTAAGGAGACTATCAAAAATATCTCCTCAGGCTTCTTCATATTGACTACGGAGCAATTTGAAGTAGGGGATTTCATTGAAACGAATAATATTCAAGGGATTGTTTTGGAAATAAATTTAAACTCAACAAAAATTAGAGAACTTGACGGAGTGGATGTTTATTTACCTAACGAAAAGATTTTCAAATCCACATTGATTAAATATACCCATAAATTGAACCAATTAATTGATTTTTCCTTTATAGCAAAAGATCAAGATGAAGATGAAGATGAAGATGAGAAAGAGAAAAGAAATTACTATGAAAACATTCTGAAAATTTCTGATGGCCTCTTCAAGGAAGATAAAGAGGTTACAAGATATGATAAAAGCGTTGAAATCACTTCCGCAATAGATCCTGAAGAATTAGATGGATTCTTATCTGAGGTTTTTGATAAATATGAGCCATTATTTAAATACAGACCGGATTATGTTGTCGATATGGTGACGGTGAGCAGATGTAGAATCGACCTCCTTATAACTGCAAAAAGCCCCGAACTTCTTTTAAAACATCTAGACGCATTTCTCAAGGATATCCTCTTCAAATTGCATTCTCCCGCGATCTACAATGGATGGACTGATTATGTAAAATCATTAAAAAGTGAAGGAGGGAGTTAAAATGTCGCTGTTTAATGATAATTTAATTGCACTATTAGTTGTTCTTACTGTGACAGTCGGATTAATTGGTTTAAATAAATTAATAACGGTATTGCTAAAAAAGTCTAATAGGGTTAATATAGAAACGAAAAACAAGATTAATTTTATCCTTAAACTCGTTTCTGTTGGGTTATTAATATATTTAATTATTGAAGGCTTTCCTATTTTCCAAACTATCCCAGAGGAAATGCGGATAATACTAACAGGTGCGATTTCAACCGCTATAGCATTCATTAGCTCAGAAATATTCGTTGATTTCTTATCGGGGATTTTACTATTCGTAATCGACCCCTTTGATATTGGGCATGTAGTAAAGATCCAAGGAAAGAAAGGAATTGTAAAGTCGATTACCTTAACCAAGATAATTCTCGAAACCTTTAATGCAATTCTGATAGAAATAAAAAACAGCCAAGTAGTTGATTCAAAGATCGTAAATTACACTATTGATTTAAAGGATATAGATCATTTTGGAGTCTTCAAGAAGCGAATCCAAGCACCCCAAGACCGAGGGAAGGCACGCATAGATCTTGATCTAGATGATAATTATAGAGGTTATGAGGATGAGTTTAAGGACATGTACGAGCAGTTCGAAGCTCATGAGTACGATGTAATTCATTCCTATACTCATCGGATGAGGTATGAATATGAAAAGTTCCGAATTAAACTGGATCAAACTAGTCGTCTCTGCCAGGAATATAAAAAATACTTTGGATTTAGACCCCGCTTCCATGTAGTATGGTTCGGCAATCGAATAGAACTTAAATTCCAGATTCTCACTTTTGACCTTAATAAGTTGAAGAAATTTCAACCTAAGTTTGCACATGAGCTCTATAAAATCAGTATGGGAACTGTGGATTTCTAATCCATTTAATTTTTTTTTCTTTCAAATTATTTTGATAGTCTATAGAAACCTCCTTTTATTATCAAAAAATTTAATGAGTAAAAGACATAAAACCTAATTTAGCAAAATATCTTATATAATATAAAGAATAAATACCGCTTATCAATATGAATGCGGATTATCAGTCAGGAATTCATCAGCTACGGAAAGCACTCCCCTTTTTGAAGAAAATAGCTCTAATTAAGGGGAAACAAAACATTCTTTATAAATCGAAAGATTGGAATTTAATAAAAGACCTTAAAACCATTAAAACCCTTTGGGAATCTATGAATCCAGCTCCCATAAATCTTTCAGGAGTACGTTTTATAGTTAGAAGAGCAACTTATGAGAGGTTTATCGCCTCTGCAAAAGGGAAAAGCCACCTTATAGGTGTAAGAAACGCTAAATATATAGCTTTGGTCTGGATTGAAGAAGATGGGATCATTCCTTTTACAACTAGGGAATTATCGCGGTTCCTGGGGGCGCTTATGATAAATAAACCATATTATTATAGAAATTGTCCCTCGAAACCAGTTAAAAGGAGAGATAAAATAGAAACCACGAGTAAAACCTCTGAAGTCCCTTTTACCGCACGCTTAATGGCACATTATCGAGCGCAGGAATCAAAAAGGGAAAAACCTCTGATTATTGATCCTTATGCCTCGAGCCTTGCCGGGGATCTTGAAAATTATCTCAATACTCACATCCGCCATTCACTAATGGATTACCCAATTGTACGCTCATTGTATGTGGAAGAAAAATTACTTATTCCATGGTGCAAGAATAATACAACGTCGCAAATCGTAATATTGGGCTCTGGACTGACCTCACGCCCTTATAGATTTAAGTCTTTATCAGCAAATAACCACACCGTATTTGAAATCGACTTTCCTGACATTATTAGGTATAAGGAGAAAATCTTGGAAAACGAAACCCCTCTCACTATCCTAAAACGGATTGGTGCGGATTTATCGAATCCATACTGGATTGAAAAGCTTAAAGCCAAGGGCTTCCTGCATGAGGTTCCAACCTATTGGACCCTTGAAGGGTTAGTTTACTACCTTGAGATGGACACAGTATCCTCTCTACTCCGTGAACTAAACAGATTAAGCCCCAAAGGCAGCAAAGTCTTTCTGGATGTCTTGCAACACTCTAGATGGCTCAAATCCGATGATCCCCTCTATCTAAATACTGTCGAATCCTTTACCAAGCACTTTAAGTGGGGATTAGATATAAGGGAAGTACCCAAGTTTTTGTCTAACTTAGGCTGGGAGGTGTCTTGTTCCTTTGCTGACGATCATGCCTCTGGAAAAGATGTTGGACAAAAGGCGATGATTTTTGTACAAGGAAATAGGCAAGCCTAAAAATGGATAATATTATAAATAGTAAGTAAAAATTAAAGTCTTGATGACTTTTTTATTCTGTATTTTTAGAATATATCGGTAATTAAAGACGTATTAATATAAGTCATGAGTGAAGAAAAAACTAAAAAACCTAAAAAACCCAATATTCTGCTTATCTTTGAAGATCATAAGGCATTTTACGGCCATGGTCGGTTGGGAAGTGCTCCGGAAATCCTTAAACCTAATTTCGAGGGGGTCGCAAATAACGGGGTGCGATTCACCCATTCCTACACCGCATCCCCGCTCTGTGGGCCTGCCCGACGCACTATTCTTACGGGCGTATATCCCCACAAACACGGGGAAATCAAAAACGATGCCCATGAGGCGTATACGCATGAAATGTATTTTGAAAGGTTAGCCGAAGCGGGGTATAAGAATTATTATTTTGGGAAGTGGCATGCTGGAAAAGGAACTGCATTGGATTTTGGATGTGAAGGATTTTCCATTCCGAGGTACGGAAATCCCTATTTAACCGAAGAATATGAAACCTATTTGAGGGAAAATGACCTACCCTTTATTGAAGTGAAGGTGCAAAAGAATTTCCTTGATGCGATCTCCGAAAACCTTGGTATTCAAGAGGGAGAATTATATAAACCTAAATTTCCTGCATATTCGGAATATATCACTGGAATTTTAACAACCCCCAAGGAAACCCATGAAGCCTTTTTCCTTGCGAGCCTTGCGTGTAGAAAACTAAGGAAAATAGCAGAGAGCGATGATGGGCAACCATTCCATATGAGGATTGACTTCTGGGGGCCTCACGAGCCTTATTTTGCCCCTCAAGAGTATGTGGATAAATATGACCCTCGCAAGATTCCAGAGCACCCCAATTTTCGGGACGATTTAAAGGATAAACCCGAGATATACAAGAAGGATACCAGCCATATTCTTACGGAAGATAACGAATTAATTTTTCCTAACCCACTTCCATGGGAAGAATGGCAGAAGGTGTTGGCCATTAATTACGCTGAACAAACCTTAATTGATGAGGCTGGGGGTATGATTTTAGATACTTTGGAGGAATTGGGCTTAGCGGATAATACGGTCGTAATTTGGGCCGCAGACCATGGTGATGCAGTGGGCTGTCATGGTGGGCATTTTGATAAGGATTCCTATATGCCGCAAGAAGTATTACGCGTTCCCTTGGCAATCCGCTGTCCCAATCTAATTCCCCCGGGAACTTGCGATAAGTTAGTGAGTAATATAGACTATCCCGCAACATTTTTGGATCTTGCGAATACATCATTCGGGAATTCCATCGACGGAAAAAGCCTTGTGCCTTTATTAACCCAAGATAAGGACATTAAATGGAGGGAAGATCTTTTCATCGAAACCCACGGCCATTTTACCACTATCCTTGGACGGGCTGTTGTAACCGACCGCTATAAGTATATTTATAACGAGAACTATATGGATGAGCTCTATGATTTACAAGAGGACCCATGGGAACTTAATAACCTCATTTATAATGAGGACTATAAGGAGATTCTCCAAGATATGAAGGATAGACTAAAGAAATGGAGAGATAAAACCAACGACGATGTTACATTCAGTATGATAAAAGGCAGAAGGCTGGAACGTTGAACGGAAAAGATTTAAAAGATTTCAGACGTATAGGTAATATTATTACGTGTTAACAATTCCAAAACCTCTGTGAATTTTGTAAATCTTTCTTTTATGAGAATTAAGAGCACTTGATGGACGTTTTTTTATCGATGGTATGACCATACTCTAAGTCAAAATCACCATAGCACTCTCTTACGGAGTCTCCCATATCAAACCCTTTAAAAACCAAATCCCCTCTTTTCTTTTATAATGGCTTTAAGGACATGATGTTCGTTTTTTCCCGTTTTTCATCCCGTAAAATAATCTCTTCCATCTGTCTATTCTTTCTTTTCTAAATTAATTTTAAAAAAAAGAAGAAATACTTTAAAATTAACCAAATCTTAAATAAAAAAAATAATGAGTAAGAGTAATTAGTCCTCTTCCGTATTCTCAGCAACAAGCAGTTCTATTAGGCGGTTTATTCGTGGAACCATTGATGCGGGATTGGGTAAGTCTCCCTCGCTTAATAAACAGTTCTCAAATAGTTGGGCAATAATAGGCTCTAATTTATCGTCTTCTGGGTTCGCTTTATGAATCTCGACTAATTGCTTGACCACCTGATGATCGGGATTGAATTCGAATATCCGCTTCGGAATATTAAAGTTTTGTCCGGATATAGTTTGTGTGTAATAGCGCATCGCACGTTGCTGACTGGAAGTTGGGCCGCCAGCAGGATTTGCCAACCGACAAGGACTACCGTATAACCGCTCTGAAGTCTTTGCTTCAACGATCTTATCTCCCAATAATGACTCCACATATTCCAAAAATGCCTTAAGATCCTCTGGAAGTTCCTCCTTATCTTCTTTCTCTTCTTCCTCTTCGCCTTCTTCACTCTCATCATCCTCTTTCTTACTCTCAGATACGTCCACGGGTGAGAATTGTATGAATTCCATCTCCTCCTCTTCACTATCCCCAGTTTCGACCTTATAATCTTGCATATTCATCATTAAGAAATTGTCGATGGGATCGTCAAACAAGATTACTTCAATATCATTTTTATCATAATACCCTAAATGCGGAGAGGTTTTCATAGTCTTTAAGTCTTCCCCAACTAAATAAAATATATCCTCTTGTTCCTCCTTCATTCGCTCTACATAATCCGCTAACCCGATCACATCGTCATCCTTAGTTTTTGTGGTTTTAAACCGAATTAAATCCTTCAATTTATCTTTGCGAGCCACATCGGAAATGATTCCTTCCTTGAAAAACCTCCCGAATTCCCCCCAGATCTTTAGGAAAGTCTCTTCATCATCCTCTGCCAACTTTTTTATCTCTCGAATTACCCTTTTTACGATCAGACTGCTCATCTTCATTAATTTTCGGTTGGATTGGATCGTCTCACGGGAGATATTCAACGGGATCTCGTCCGACTCTAAAACTCCCTTGACAAACCTCATCCATTGGGGGATAAGTTCCTTACAGTATTTCATGATCATTACGTTTTTGGAATAGAGCGAGAGTCCGTAGTCCTCCTCTGGTTGGAGCATCTCATTGGTCGCCGATTCGGGAATATAGAGGATTGACCTGAATCGCACTTGTCCGCTGATCTGATAATTAACTACATGCAAATAGTTATCATATCGATTGGAGATATAATGGTAAAATTCCTTGTATTCTTCATCGGTAATATCGCTCTTATTTTTCTTCCATAAGGGGGTGGTCTCGTTCACAGGTTTTAATTCTTCTTCTTTTTTCTCCTCTTCACCTTCCACCTCTCCTTCCTCTTCCACCTCTCCTTCCTCTTTCACCTTGATCTTTCCCGTTTCTGGGGTTGTACCCTCTTCTAACTCGAAGATGTAGATTGGGAATGGGACAAAGTTCGAATATTTCTTAATAATGTTTTCTATTCTGAATTCATTTAAGAAATCCGTATCTTCCTCATTTAAATAGAGGATTACATCAGTACCCCGTTTCTCTTTTTCTATCTTTTTTATAGTAAATTTTCCAGTTCCATCTGAGATCCACTCATACGCCACTTCTTCTTTTGAGAAGGATTTAGTCCTTACCTTGACCCTTTCTGCAACCATAAATACGGAATAAAAACCAATCCCGAATTGTCCTATTATATCTAAATCCACAGTGGCTTCCTCATCTTCCCCCTTCTCTTGGAGCTTTTTCAAGAACTTTTCCGTTCCGCTGCCCGCAATGGTGCCCAATTCGTTGATTAATTCATTCTCTGTCATCCCTACCCCGTAATCTCTCATGGTGAGGGTTTTCTCCTCGGGGTTAAAATATATTTCGATCCTTTTATCTTCGTCGGGATCTTCAATATCTCTGTTAGTTAGTAGAATAAAATCAACCTTCTTCAATGCATCCACCGAATTGCTTATCAACTCCCGTAAAAAGATCTCCTTGTGCTTATACAATGATTTGGAAAGAATATCTAATAATTTCCTAATCTCTGCTTGAAATATGTATTCTTGTTGTTGTTCGTTCATAATTATTTAAATTAATTTTAATTTTTAAAAATTATTTATATAGATTTTAACCTCATATGGATGAGGTTTTGGATAAGAGAGTTAATAAGAAACAGTTTCTGCATCATGTCTTAAATTATATAGGCTATAACCCTCTATTAGTGGGGATTCTAATTTATGGTAAAGGTAAAATCAAAATTATCCTCCCTTTTTTCTTTCCAACGTCTTTTTAGTTCTTGCACTGCCTTTCCAAGCATCTCCGGCTCGCTCTCAAATTTGTAAATATATTTCGCAATGAATGCCTCATATTCGTTTTTTTGACTTTCTGGGGCATCAAAATAGGCATCGAAGAGTTTAAGAAATACCAAACCCAAAACTCTATCTCTTTGCATAATTTGTAGGTAGAGATCGAAGGGGAAGTTTTTTTCCTTCTTTTCTTGGGTCAAGGTTTCCTCAAATTTTCGTATTTGCTTTTCCTTTTCTGTGGGGGCATCGGATTTTGATAGAATTCCGAGGTTATACTGTTCCTTTCTTACCTTGTGAATTGCTTCTATGCTCTCCTTATAATCTTCTTGAGAAATAGTCCAGAAGCGCTCACAAAGAGTAAGATAAAACATCTCGGGGTTGATATTTGAAGGAGTGACTGCTAACAGAGTCGTTATCTTGCGCTTTCTATAGGAGAATGGATATATTTTACATACCTTGGGACGCCATTCATATATTGTGCATTTCTTTGTACTTAAGTTAAAAAAAGGGCATACATTATTCTCATCGGGCATTAAAAAGTAAAGCCCGGCAACTCTCACCACTTTTTTATCAATATTCTCATCAATATTAACTATTTCTTTGTAATCTGATGGTAAAAGCATGATGGCAATTACATCCATACAACATTTTCCGCAGTTGTCGCACTTCATAATCTTTTTCCCTAACTTAATGTGTTATAAAAGAAATTAAAATTCAAATATAATTTGGCTTTACATTAAATATAATTTAAAAAACCTAAAAAAAATAAATATTTCCAAGGCAAATGAAATCTATCCTCATTACAGGCGCTACAGGCTTTATAGGGTCGTGGCTTACCCGGTATTTTATCCAAAAAGGCTTTCAGGTCATTGCCCATGGAAGCAGTAATGAAACGATCGGAGTTCTGAAAGATAAATTGATTCAAAATCGGCTTCCCGTAGAAAATGTGGCTTTTTGGGAACAAAACTTCTTAGAAAGGAAATGGGAATTTCCAAACTTTTCTAAGCTAGGCTTTCTCATCCATTGTGCGGCAGTTACGAGTGTTCGAAACTCTACCCGGGATAACTACGACCAGTATTTTACCGTAAACGTGCTGGGAACAAAAAAACTGGTAGAACGGGCTTTTGATCATAAGATCGGGCACTTCATTCACCTCTCCTCGGGACAGATCTACGGGAAACCGAAATCGTTTCCCATAACTCAGAGGACTCCAAAAGAACCGATCAATATGTATGGATTCACAAAATTGATGGGCGAGGAGATTATCAAATCCTTCGGTACTTTTGGCCTTCCCTATACCATTGCGAGGCCATTTTCGGTCTACGGAGAGGGACACTCCAATATAATCAGTATTATCTTTGAAAAACTGCGTAATAGTGAACCGATTACCATTTATGGGGATGGAACTCAAACCCGCGCATTTATGCATATCAAGGATATATGTACTACGATTGAACTTATTTTAAGGAATCAAAATGCCCTTGGAAGGGAATATAATCTCTCGGGCCCTAAGGAATACCCGATAAATGAATTAGTATCTCTGATTTCCAAAGCACTGGGAATCACTCCTGAGATTAGATATAAGGAGTCTGGTGTGAATGAGATAAAGCGTAATCTAGCCGATATATCCCCTTTAAAGGAGCTTGGGTTTCAATTCAACCATACCTTAGAGAATTTTATTGAACAGAGGTAATTAAGTCTATACTTTTTTAAACACATTTCGTATTTAATGGATTAATATTAAATATAATTTTACCTAAAAATATACTAATGGATGAAGAATATGATGTAATTGTTATAGGGGCAGGGTTTGGTGGACCTGTTGCGGCCAAAATTTGTGCCGATGCGGGTCTAAAGGTGTTAATCCTTGAACGATCCCAAAATGTGGGTGATAAGGTGATCTCTGGCTTGACGATCCCATTTTACGGCTTTCTATTTGGCCCCGCCTTTATTAGAAATGGAAACCCCCCTTTTGAGCGCCCCTCTGACGGTGTGGATAATTATATAATTAATGATTTGGAAAAGGGTGATATTATCGTTGATGATTCCCTTAAGGTTCCTAAACCGCTGTCTCCGGCCATTGCATTCGGCTATAATACATATTGTAAACCCTTTTGCCAATGGCAGGCCCGCAAGGCGGTCGATTCGGGGGCAGAACTACGTACCTCGACCACCGTGGTGGATTTTATTAAGGGACTCGACTGGATCTGCGGAGTTATCACCGATAGGGGTGAAAAGATTAGGGCAAAAATAGTGATTAACTCTGAAGGGTCCCAAGGGTTGCTCGCTATTAAAGCGGGAATACGCGAAAAATATCCCCCGCAAACGATCTCGCTCGCAGATACCTACGATTATATCCTTCCAAAAAGCATTATTGATAAAATTTTTGGCTATTCCGTGAAATTTTGCTGGGGATGGGACGAACAAAAGGCAGCTCCCCCGTTGGGTCATGGAAATGGGTTAATGGTATGGCCGTATAGAAATAGCCTTCATTTTATGCAAGATCAATGCCTTAAGATTGATGAGACAAGAGTTTCAAACTTGCGAAAAATGTTTGATATTTATCATCAAAATATCACCACACACTTACCTTGGTGGAGGGAATTAATCGCCCCCCGGGCGAAATTACGGGCACGAATATGGGAGGGGTTCGAAATATTTGTGGGTTTGGACAATAACCTCCGTAAGAACCCCATGGTAATGAATGGTATGATTTTAATCGGCGATGTGGCGGGACTTGAAAGCACTGAATTATGCGATGGCGTGCCCGCAGCTTGGTTTTCTGCGGAAATCGCAGGAAATACTGCCATTAAGGCTATAAAATCAAGCGATTTTTCCAAAGTTTTTCTTGAAACGTATGAAACGAAGATCCGTAATCATCCCATAATCCGGTGGTCTATTTCGGGGACCAATCGATACAATTTGCGCCTTGCTCAAAAAAGCCACAACCTTAAAGAGTTAAAAAAGTATGTCCATAAAGGTTGGGGGCTTGGTGCTCTTAGCCATTTTACGACCCCCTTCTTAAAAGTGCTCCTTACTTATGTAAATGAGGATCCAGCAATCATAACCAAGTGGATTAAAATGTTTTTTCGCTATTATCAAAATTGGCTCTATGAAAGCTATGATTACTCTCGAGCGAGAATTATAGAGCAATTAGGGTCGAATAAAGTAGGTAAATGGGAGAGAGGATTTCTCTCTTTGATGCGCTTTATTAATATTGGGATGATAATGCTAAAGCGAATGAGAAGGCTGCTACAGCCCTTCGTGCTTGCGCTTGCGGACTCTATGAATACTTTCTTAGAGGGTTTTTTACCTCTGCTCGAGCCGATCTATTCCACATTACTACGATTAACCGAACCCATAACTCACAATCTCAGTAATGATGTAATTAAGTTCATAGAAAGCGCTCATCCATCAACATTTAATGTTAAAGAGGGTGAAAAATAAATATGGTGAAAACTTCAAAGAAATTTCCTGGCGTCCAATGGATTGAAGGGACGGGAGAGTTTATCAAAATCGACCAAGAAAAATGTACGGGATGTGCCAGTTGCTTAAAGGTATGTTTGGCAAGTTCTTTTGAAATTAAGGAAAAGAAAGCAAGGGTTAAATCCCTCGATGAGTGCTTGGAATGCGCCTCGTGTTGGTATGTTTGTCCGGAGGGTGCAATTAAGTTCTTTTGGCCCCCTGGAGGTACCGGCTATAAATGTGATTGGGGTTAAAATAGAGAAAATAAATAATAGTTTTAAAATAAGAATGTTTTACCGCCTAATAAAAGAATTGCCAGTCCCGTGCTTCGAGATAGTTCCAAAACTCCTTCACATACATTCCGGTTCCCTTATCCTTATCCATTACCCGCCGCAAGGCCGTTAAAATTTTATCATCTCTAGATGTTATCATCGCAAATAGAGCAATTTTTCGCAGTTCATCGCTTTCTAAATTTTCAAAGTTCTGGAGGCATAATTCTATCCCCTTCTCCCACTTTAGGTCAACAACCAGGCGCAGTGCCAATCTCTTTTTTTTGTAGAACATCGTTTCGGGGTTTTCTTCACCCTCAAAATCTTTAAGAATTGAAACTAGTTCGCCTCGAAAATCTTCCCATTCATCTAATTTCTCTGGATGAGTTGTTAAAAATTCGCGGATAAATGTTAGATGCCATTCAGAACCCTTCTGCAAATAATTTACTAACATATCCTCACTTAAGAGATTCGCCTCCGTTAAATCAATAATTAAGTCGGCATCACTTAGTTCGTATTTTTTTACATTCTCTATTACAATCTCCTTCCAATCATTAATATTCTCTTGAAGGACGATTATAGCCCTTAAAATATCCGTGATGAAATAATGATTTTTTGTACCATCTAGTTTTTCTAAAAGTATCTCTTTAATTCGTTGGTTATCCTTATATTTGATAGCAACGAGTTTCAATGCATTATAAGGGCGTTCAAGCCCTTCTATGAACTTAATCGTCTCTTTCTTCAGATTGAGGTCTAACTTTGCGCCAACTTCGATAATCTTGTCTTTTAAAAGCCGCCGCTTTTTATTAAAATCCGAAAGTGTCCCTTTTTCTTTTAGTCCTTCCAATGCGTCTAAATAATGCTTTAAAATGCCCGTGATTTCTTCCTTTTGTGTTAGTTGATTATGTTCTTTAAGGTTTTCAAACGATTCGAGCAAGTGAAGCTTGACATCAACTGCATCTTCAAGCGTGTTCTTGCTGTGTTCCAATATAAGTTCTTCTATTTTAGGGTTAGGATGCTGTGAGAGGATATCTTTTATTAAACTACTTACCACTTTATCGATGTGACCGAGCCTCGACTTAATATACTCAAAGACGGGGTCCAAGACAAAATATTGGTCCAGCCAACTTATCCGCTTTGCGTGATGTTGCCTTATGGTAGTGTCTGTTTGAATTGAGCCGCTAAAGAAGCTAATCTCCTTAGAATTGTTCAAAATATCGATAATTATCTCATGTAATCGACTTATATTATCTTTTGTCTCATAGGATTTTGTTTCTAAGATTTGATAGATCCCTAAAAATGCCCATGCTTTCACTATCGGGTTATCGTGCTCATAGAGTTCAAAGAACAACTCTAACTTTTTCTTCTTTACAAGTGGTTTAAAGGTAAGGTCATAAACTTTAGCAATCCGTGGTTTTGACCCTTCTCCTTGAGGTGTATATCCTTTACTTAGATTTCGAGTTATTGAATCAATATCAGTCATATTATTATCTTTATTTGTAAAATATTTAGAGTTTTTAAACTTTATTTTAAGATTTTACAACTAAAAAAAGATAAAATTATTTCAAGTACATTTCACTCTTCGGTCGGATTTACCTGAGTATTGAGCTTCGCATTACTTCCCCCAACGCCCTATTTTCCCTTTAAAGCCTTTCCTTCCCTATTTCTTTTACAATTTCATCAATAATTTGTGCAGGCGTTTTTCCGGTACAAGAAATTACCACATCCGCATTTTTAATGTATAGTGGAACCCTTTCTTCGTATAATGCGCCTAATGAAGCATCTTTAAGCCCCACGATCCCCCTGGTTTCCTTATTTTCTAACCTCTGCTGTATCTCTTTAAGATTGACAGATAAGAAAACCATTATCCCCGCGTCTTTAAGGTGGCTCATTAAATCCTGTGAATAAATTACACTCCCTCCTGGGGCTATAACGTATTCACTAAGGGGGAGCAGTTCCAGAACATACTCTCTTTCGAGATCACAAAAATGATCAATTCCTCCCTCATCTAAAATCTGTTGAAGGCTTTTTTGTGCGTGTTGCTCAATATATTGATCGGTATCGATGAAATGATAATTTAATTTCGTTGCCAATAATCGTCCGATTGTAGTTTTGCCCGATCCAGGCATTCCAATTAGTATAATATTTTCATATCCCATTATTTATTTTCCTCTTGTAGGTTATATCATTTCCAACTGATAATACACCAATTATATTCCCTCTTTCATCTCTTAAGGCGCTATTTGTCCAAGAAACCCATACTTTATCTCCATCCCTCGTTATGTTCTCATTTTCGTTTGTCTTATATTTATCGGGATCATTTAAGATATCTTGGATGATTTGCTTTAGGTTCCTTCCGCTAGTTTCGGTTTCTGGGGCGATAGTTCCAAGGACATGCTTTCCCTTAAGGTCTTCATTGCTATATCCAAAAAAGCGCTCTCCATAGTCGTTTATATAGACCACTTTACCCTTAAAATCCCATTTTAGAATAATACTATTTACTTTTTCAACTAATTCCCTATATTTCCTCTCCGATTCCTCCAATTTCTGCTTTGCGATCATTCGCTCGGTAATATCACGGCAGATTAATTGAATCCAAACGTTATCCCCGATATGGATCCTGTTGGCATTTATTTCCAGAGGGATTACTTCATTATCAACGGGGTTCAATTTAATAATAATGGGTTCCGCATTTTCAGAAGCCGATTGAGTTTTTATTTTTTCTATTACTAACGCTGACGGTTTTACAAAGGGTAGGTCTGAAATAGATGATTTTATCATTTTAGGTTTCGCGTTACCCAAGATTTGTTTCGCCTCAGCATTAATATCAATAATCTTTCCTGTATCCTCCTCGAATATAATGATGGCATCCCTAGCTCCCTCAAAGAGAGATTGATATTTATTTTCTGCCTCTTTTAATGCTTCTATTGAAGGTTTTACGGATTTGAAATACGAGAAAAAAGTATCTTTCAGCTCGGTATATACCTTATTATCCCTGGGGGCGCGCTTATCGTGGACATGAAATGCCTTATAACAATCATTAATTTCAGATATTTCTTTCTTAAACCCCCTTAATAATTCCCGTAGGTGATTCATATTGACCGATGTATCGATATCTACGACTATTGAAATCTGAAGCATCTCCACCTTTCCCCGCCCAGACTCGCTCGGGATGTCAAAGAAGAGGTTCGCACTCTTATAGTTCCCCCACATATGAATGTTAAAGCCTCCCTCAAATAAGTTAAATAATTTTGTGATGGATTCTAACTTCTCTTCACCTATGGATTCTGGAGCATGTAGGAATACCATAGGGCCCAAGATTGTATCAAAATGGGATAACACAACGGTAATCAATGTCAATACTTTTCCTCTGTTAATTTGAGATTATATCATCATAACCTTTGCTTTTTTGAAAATAACTCTTATACTATCTATCCAATTCCATTTGATAAATAAGAATGGATAATATATAATTCTTTAATTTAATGATGATTATTTTACAGAAAAAATGATATAAATAAACTGATTCTTTCACAATATCGTATGCTGGATATAATTTTTCAACTCAATATCGGACATATCTTTCACTACCGCAACAAAACCTTTGGGGTGGGCAAATTCAGTTTTTTCAAGGCTTTTTAGGCGGGATAAATCAATCTTTTTGGGGTTGCCGTGCCGCCGCAAACAAATGGTTCCTTTAGGCCGGTCATATGTGAAGGCGGTGATCCAACTCCCATGGTAATTGGGAAAGTTCTCTTGCTTGTATGAGTTGAACATTCTTAAAAGATGGGAACTGTATTTTGGCTTACGCGTTAAGAATAAAAAGATCGGGATACCTTTACGGAGATCTTCCTCCTCCCCTTCTGACCCCACAACTTCTATTTTAAGGATGGACTTAAACTCTTCGAGTAAACCATAATAGGCTTTAATGCCCATGAAGAATTGTTTCCCGATCCCCTTCATGGTATAGAAGAGTAATTTATTCTTTTTTTTACTGATCATTTTACATTTTTCAAACCATTGCATTAACGCATCTTCGACAAATGAACTTAGCCGGAAATAGGTATCATAGGAAACGCGGTGATGACTGAGCACGGTTCCCAAGCCCGACGTATCTATCTTTACCATTGCGGGTATCCAAGAATATACTTCCTTTGCGCGATCCCAAATATCCCAGTATTTTAATAAAAGGGAAAAGGCACAATCATCGATGCCCTCTTGATGGTGATCAAACGCCTTTATTGCGGGATCATATTCCATCCCAATATCAACTTTCCAAACATCACTATCTGCGGCCTCCTCTTTGCTAACCTCGGCTTTTCTTTCAATCATATCGACTTGCTTATCTTTCCATAAAAGAAGACATACCGATAGGAAATCATCAAGGTGGGCACTTCCAGAATGAGTAATAATTCTTAAATTTATTTGAATTTTTTGAGTCATTTCTTGTCAAAATATGAAATACATGATATCTTATTTAATTGTTATTTATCGTAAAATAATTATAAAAAGCATGAAGTTTATTTATTTAATTTATTCTCATTTGTTATTTTTATGGTTTGAAACGAATAGCAAAAAAAATACTCAGAAAAAAAAACCACTAATAGTGCGATCCCTCAGATACAAGAACATAAAAGAAAATGGAAGAAATATTATTGCAGTTTATCCTTGATGCAGCGAATTCTATCGCGTATCTCAACTAAAAGTTCCTCTCGCTTTTGAAGCTTATTTTTTAGGCCCATGGAATCGCCTGAATGCGGGTTCTTTCCCACATTACCTGAAGTATTTCTTATAGACAATAGGCGGCGCCCATATATAACATATATAACAAATGTCTCGGCAACCTCCGCTCCCTTAAGGACCCTCCATTGGGAAACAATCCACTTACTTCACTCCCCCGCGCCTTCCTTAATTTGAATCCTGGGATGGCGATTGGTGTGGAGGGCACCGAGATCGAGTACAGTCCTTTTATCTCCGAGTTGAACGATAAATATATCTACTTATATCACGATATCGGCCAAGAAAGGAATTGACCATTGACTTAATCCACGAATATACTTCTTGCTTATATCTTCGTTTCCTAAAAAAATCTAAGAGTTTATAAGGTGTTGTTTAAATCTAATTTCTTTCCTTTTCTTGGGCATATAGCGAGATACATATTTTAAGATGATTACAACTCAATTATTAATAATAAAAGCAGAACCTCAAAAAAAAAAAAATCCTCACTGACAAAGTCAGCCATCCCTTAATACGCTTTCTTTATGTAGGAAAATGGGGGCAGAACAAAATAAT
>CAZDJH010000033.1:0-12094 GCA_964505645.1 uncultured archaeon
AATGGAGAAGACCCCGAACAGATAGAATCATCGAATACATTAGATGTTTCAATAAGCGGGATCGCGGGGGTGGACAAAATTCTCTCTGAAATTTCAAACACCCAGGATATAAACCTCCAAGAAATATCGAAGGGGGATGTTATTGTCTTATTGGAATATGGTTTAGACAAATTTTCCCACATTGTATATGCGCTGATTGCGAAAAAGCGATTGGAAAGCCATCGGGTATTTCTAAAAACTGTTAAGAATCAATTTCAGTCGTTTTACAAGAATTTATTGCTCGAAGAGTTCGAAAAAGGGGAAGAAGAACTCTTATTTAAAAGTTTTGATCTTATTCTTAAAGACCTCTACACCTATTAATAAATCTATTCTAACTTCGAGCCACATTTAGGACAGAACTTGGAACCTTTTACTGATTCCCCACATAACGGACAAAATTTAATAGTAGGTACTGATTTAGGCGGATTCAATGTTGTTATCGAAATTTTGCTTTCTTCCTCTTCTTCTTTCTCCTCCTCTCTCTCATCGTTTATCTCTTGAATTTCTAACCCTTCTGGTTCTTTCCCTACAGAATCCTCTGTATCTGAGGATGTCTTTTTATCCAATATGATTTCATTGCCGAAAAACCCGCCTACTTTAATCTTTTTCTCTTTAGGTTCTACTTCCTCTTCCTCTTCCACATGTTCCTTTGTGTTCGCTTCTTTTTGAGCGACCACTTCTTTATCTATCAAGAAGCTAAATTCTTCTTGCTTTTCTTCCTCTTTTTCGAGAAAAGGTGTTATCAAGTCATTATCTATTTTTAAGAGAGCCCCACAGTCCGGACATCTAAAAATATAAGGGACTCCAATGTTATTTTCGGCTGAAAATTTAGCAATACAACAATTGTGAAAACAAATCCCACAATTATAGCATTTATGTGGGATATCCTTAGGATCTTCGCAAATTTGACATTGTTCTCCCTCACATAACGAGCAAACTTTACTTTCTCCGTCCGTCAAACTGATTAAATCCGTTGCTAATCGCTCGTAAAATAAAAGATTTTCGCAAACGATTTCCTCCACCTCATCGAGTTCAAAGGAATATTCTTCTCTGCTTTTCGTAAGTGAATTTAAGTATGTTGATAATTCCTTACTATTCCGACAATAGAGCACCCCGCCAAAGGTCTCCGATGCTATTATTCTCAATTTAACGTCATCGGGATAAAATTTCTTATCTCCAATACGGATGATATCAATGAAAGTATTAAATGTCTTTGACTTTAAGATGAGATCATAAAGGGCGGTATGATAATCCTCAGATTGTTCACTGGGGCGGTCTGACAACACAATTATTCTGTAGATTTTTGGCTCTGACCTGCTTTTTTGAAAAATATAGGCTAAAATATAGTAAAGGCCGTTTTCAAAATAATTCGCTCCTTCTTCCCGTTCATCCCATACCTCGCTTATTGTATCTATGATTGTTTCTTCTCCTTCGTCGAAAATACTAAAGATATCCTTATTTTTCTTAAATAAGGCTAGGCCATAGGAGGCTTCCTTATCCATTTCGTTATATTCGTCGATAAAATCTTCTATGGCCTTTCTTACCCGCTTTTCTTTTATAAAATCGGTCGACAAGTCTATATAAAAGACCACTTCTTCATTGCTTGCGGTTGATTTAGTTTCTAAAGTCGTCATAATATGGTTCGATTCTTTTAGGTTATTATTTCATTATTTTGATTAAAATCCTTTTTTATGACTTTCATTTTCAAAACAAAGAAGTTATTTTTTCTATTTATTTTTTTGTATATCTAAAAACGTAATTAATTAATATTAAAACTACTTGATATGATTTTTCATCCATAACTATTTTAATTTTAGCGAATATTTATTAATATTAAACATATTTGAAAAATAACTCCTTCAATTAAATTAATTTTATGAGTATGTGAGATAAAAATGGAAAATTTTTTAACCCAATTAAATTTATCAGAAGAGGCAATAAATGTTTATCTCGAATCACTTAACCATCCTTTCTTAACATATTCGGATCTACAAGCAATCGTACCGAATGTAGAGGAAGTAGATTTTACGAACATTATTGATAATCTACTAGAATTAGATTTAATTTTAAAGATAGTTCCCGAAAAAGGAGAAATCTTAACCAGATATTACAGTATTCCTCCCATTACTAATATAATTACCTACTTTCAAAATATAGAACAGAATTTTTCCACGATCCAAGAAAACATTCAAAAATTAATCATCCAATCAGTAAACAATATTTTTCAGCAAAAGAGCGAAATCAACTTAAATGATGTTCAAACACAAACCCAAGAGATCTTCCAGGATTTCAAAGATAGAACCTTATTAGAAAGAAAGGATGCTGAAGATATTACAGAGAATTTTGAAGTGGTCCGGGGGGTAGATAACCAATACTTAGATCTGCAGAATAACATAATAAAGATCACTCAAGCAAAGATCGGGACTCTTATTAAGACACTTTCTGGATTAAAAAATGATATCATAGAAGAGGTTCGGAGGTATATTCCCACAGGAGTAGAAGAGAGCTCCGCGATCATTAATATTATAAAAAAAAATTTTAAAAGAGAGATTGATAACATTACCGAAACCTTTCTTGATTCGATTTTAGATGATTTTAGGGAAGAGTTTGAAAAAATATCATTTACTCCAATAATAAATCAAGTTCTTGAAAGTAAGAAGGAATATAATACACTTTTAATGGATTTAATCAATAATTTTGAGAAGAACTTTGAAGAATTATCTCATATCATTGAGGAGAAAAGCAAAACATTTAAACCTCACTTGGAGGAATTAAAAGAACAAATCATCTATAAAACCAACCAAATCATTCAAAACTCCATTCAACAAATAGTTGATTTGAATAAACCCCCCCAAGATGTTATTTCCGATTGTAGACAATTAATTTACGCTCAAGAAAACTTGGTTATGAACGATATCTGGGTATTAAATAGCATAAATCAAATGAAAGAAGAATTACTGTTCGCTATTAAAAATACAAAGAATGATCTATTAATTATTATACCCCAACTGAAAGGTTATATTTCGGATGATTTACTTAAAGACCTCCCAGAACAGCCCGAGATTTTTATTGCCTCTTCAGACCATTTTGTCAATAGTAAAGTCAAAGAAATAGCGGACATGGAAAAAGTTTCCTTTAAGCAATATAATAAAACGAACTTTATAGGAATTCGCTCCGATAAAAATTTTATTGCCCTCGGAATAATTGATAAGAGCAAAGATGATCCCCTAGATAATGTTATTGGATTTGGTACAAATAATCAAATGATTCTCAAGTCGCTTACAAACAGGCTCAATAAAATTTGGTCTTCTGCAAAGCAAGATACTGGGGCATTAAAAACCGAAAAGCCAGTAGAAAAACCACTTAAAAGACCATCTGTAAAAAAAGTCAGCCCTCCGAAACCACGTAAGCAAAAAGGAATAGAAGGGGGGGCTTTTAGTTCCGTAAGTGATAGAATTAAGGATATAGAATCTAGGGGTCAAAAAGAGCCTCAACCGAGTAGCGATATAAAGCCTCCAGAAGTTAGGAACAGAAAAAAGGAAAGCGTTGAGACATCTCCTGGAGGCATAGAGGACTTTGTTTCAAATATCGCTCCTTCAGAGGATGACGAAGTAGGAAACTTGATAAATGACGCGTTTAATGATTTATTAGAGAAATTAAATGAATTGACGGAAAATCAATTCGGTCAAGAATTGGAAAATGTGGCGGATGTTATTCTTGAAAATAAAGGGTTTACTGTTTCACTCCATCATATCAGACGTTTTGCGCGCAAATTCAATCAAGATACACCATTAACTCAAGAAGAGAAATCCGAAATTTTTGAAAATATCGAGGAATGGAAGCAAAAATTGTTTTAATAATTAAAAATTGGGCGCCTTTATTATTTTTCTTCTGCTATTTTTCTAAGTTGCGTTTTAACCAGCTTAAAGAGGATAAATCCAATAATGATAAAAACGAAACTGAAAAATATAATACTTACAATGATGGAAATTAAGGCGATTGGATTAAGAATACCAATGATGGCGAAGATTGGACAGAGTGGAGCAAAGACAATAAATGTTATATAGATATTTTTATCCTTATCTTTCTTCCCCATTTTTAAATGAACCGTTATATTCGACCAGCCCAAAAAAATCATGATAATTACGATTGCAATTTGAGAGAAGAGGGGAAACGCGTCTCCTAACCCCGCGTCATAGGTTGCCACGGCAAAAAAATAATTAGCATAAAAAAACGTTAAAATAACAAGGGCACTCAACGGCGTTGGAACCCCAGTATACTCTTTATCTTGCGAGATATTAAATCGGGCTAACCTTAAGACACCTCCTAAGGCGAATATGATACATGATACTAATAACATATAATCATAGATATTAAGCAAGCCAGTGCTAAATGATTTGAAAATAAGAACCGCAGGAGCGATTCCAAACGTGAGGGAATCATTAAGTGAGTCCAGTTGTTTCCCCATTTCATTTATCGTTCCAGTATGACGCGCTAGATATCCATCCAAAAGATCGGTTAAAAATGTAAATGCCAATAAGAAAAATCCCAAGGAAACAAACGCACGACCACCTATCGTGACAAGGGAAACAGCTATTATTCCTAAGGATGTACCCGTGAGCGTTACATAATCTTTTAATTTTAAAAGATCTGCTATTTTCGACATTATTATATTAATAGAATTAGTTTCAATATTCCATAAAGCCATTGAACTATTAAAAAATTTCTTGATAGAATAAATTCCTTCTGTAATAAATTTTAGGGAATGATTATCAAACTTTTTGGAAAATAAATGGATTCTGAACGCAGGAATGTATGTCCTTCGATTGAATGCTTCAGATGGAACAAATTATAACTTAACTGATATTATTGTATCAGTAAGCAATTCAAGTGATAATGGTGATAGTGGTGATGGAATAGATGAGGGTATGGTTCTAAGGTATTTAATTCTTGCTTTCATACCTTCGAGCAATCCTATGGTAATACATTTGTTATTGAACCAAATTAAGTACTCTTTTTTTCTAACATTTTTTGATGAAAACTTTAATTTGAAAATTACTTTTATAAAATCGTAGGATCATAATACTAAAAAATATATACGATTAATTTCATATTTTTGTTGAGAAATTTTCCATTAATTAGGAAAAGCAAAAAAATATACGATTTTAAAAAACGTTCCACCTAACGGACTAGGTATAAAAATGATTGAGAAATATTTGGACTTTATGGTTTTCGAGTTGGATGACAGCGGAGAGCGTATACAGATGGATATTACGGAAGAAGAATTCCGAGAAAATAACGGAACCAATCTATTACACCCTGAACAAGTTGCTGTTATCGTAAAAGAAGGAATAAGGAGAATCTTTATCTGGAAGGGTGCTAAATCTCCCGTAAGAAAGCGTTTTATTAGTTCTCGAGTTGCAAACAAATTGCAAGAAGAACTAGTGAAAGAAGCAGCCTTTCATAGGTGTAAAATTGTGTCTGTGGATCAAGGTGATGAGCCCGTTGAATTTTTGAATGCATTTGCTTTTGAATCTATGGAAGTAAAAGAGCGCATGGCAGATATGCGTTATGTTCGTAATGTTGAGAAAGATACGACCAGAGCAAAGGGAAAAGTGGTAAAAGGTTCGAAATCAAAACTAAAGGAAAAAGAGGAAGAATACTATTCTCCTGCGCTCGAAGAACTAAAACGGGAGGGGCGAGATATTAGGCAAAAACCTGCTGCTTCTGAACCTTCATTTCCACCCTCCAGACCGCAATCTAAACCATATAGTAGGCCTAAACCAAAGCTAAGACCACTAAATACCACTGATATCATTGATTCAATTTTAGAAAATGACCCCCCTAATAATTATAAGAGGCAGAATCTAATAATTCAAAAACAGCTTTTCGGCGCAACTTCCAAGGTGACAAATGTATTTGGCGAAGATGTAGAAGATATTGAATGGGAAAAGGTTCTTCAATTACCAGAAGGAGTTCACATTTTAAAAAATTATATTTTTAGGATATATTGTGATAAACAACAAGGAATTGTTAAGGGAGTCGAGATATTAAAATCAGAGAAAAATTCAGGAAAGAATTCTAAAATAGGTAAGACTCACATTAACCTCTCAGCAAGTAAGGAAGGTGTTGAGGAAAAAATATTAGAAGTAGAGCCTCCTAAAGACCATTATCGGCAAAACTTAATAATTGGGAAAGAATTATATGGTTACATTTCAAAAAAGGTTGAAGTTTTTGGCGAAGAACAAGAAGAAGAGGAATGGACGTTAATCAAAAAGATACCAAAAGAAATTATCTCTTTAAAAAATCATTTATTTCGAATTTATTTCAATAGCGAGAGGAAACAAATAGATGCCATCGAAATTTTACAAAAAGGGAGCAGAGAGGGAAAAATTGCTATAACTAAACAAGATGTTGATTCGGTTAACGGAGAAAAAGCCAAAAAAGAAGATGAAGCTTCGAATAGCAAACATCGAGACTTACCGCCAGTCCCTAGTAGTAATTAATTATTTTCATTATTAAATGCATTAATTTAGAGTGATTTTTTATTTGAGATCATTCCTCTAAGAATCTTCTTTCTTTTTTCTTTCCAATCCGTCTCTCTATCGCTGGAATGAATCGAACGTTCTATAAATTTTCGAGAAAGAAGGGACATTATTAAACTATCTCCAATTTCGGTTCTTGAAATAATTAAGGAATATCCATCTGGAGCGCCCGTAGATCCCACGCTTATATCGGAGTATTTTCCAGTAAAATCATCGCATCTCTTACAATGTTCTCTCACAGCGGGTTCTAAATCCCTTAAGTTAATCTTAATCGTCTGTTCATCTTTTGTTTTAATAAAAAAATTCTTTTTGATAGATGTCTTTTTTATTTCGGAAGGCTTTATGCCTTTCCTTTGCCTAAAAATATCAAAAAGTTTTGAATAATGAAAATTTTCGTAGCAAAATAGACTAATAATATACTTAACTACATGAGCGGGCTTTATACTTAAAAATTGCATCTTTCTTATGGCTTTAGCTTGACAAGGAGTTCCCACAAATGCGATTCTCAATTGTTCAATATCATAGATCCCCTTTTCTTTTTTGATTTCTTCGGGAATATGATATAAATCCTTTAATGGTAAAATTTGAGAAGAAATAGAATATCTCGTCCCAGCTGAATGCAAAAGGTCTTCTTTATTATATACTATCTTTGGAATCGTTCTCAATTGGTCGTCATAATCGGATATAACCGCAGCATCGATTTTATTATGTTTAAAAAGAAAATATAATATAGTGGTAACGACCCCTCCATCTTGTCCCACCTTTTTAATCTGTTCCTCGGTGGTTTTTGCTGCCAATATCTCTCTTATATTTCCTAACTCATCTCGAATCTTTAGCTGTTCTGCCAATATGTTTTTTAAAGTTCCAGTCTGTGGACAAATAAAGTAACATAATCCACATTCCTTACAGTTCTCCTCTTTTGCTTCAGACTTGAATTTGGGTGTATAACCGTCAAACTCGATCACGTCAAAACTTTGGCTTTCACAATATGCAATACAAGCTCCACACGCACAGCATAGATTCGTTTGAATAATTTCTTCATTAAGGTCTTCAAATATCTTAACCTTTTCTTTCTCACTTTGAGTTTTTGTTTCGGTCATTTTCCACTCTCACTCCTTTTTTAATTTAATTTTCCCCAATTTTTTTGGAAAGGGGGATGGGCCTAATTCCTTAACTTTTTCGGTAAAATCACGAATTAGCTCAGCAAATTGCTTTCCTTCACTTGCAGAAATCCATTCTAGTCGGAACCGTTGTTCGCTAAAGCCTACTTTTTTCAAAAGACTCTTCATATGGGTCATCCGTTCTCTAGTTAGTTCATTACCCGAAATATAGTGACAATCCCCTATATGGCAACCTGTAACTAAAACTCCATCAATCCCATTTAAGAAGGCTTTTAAAATAAATGCGGGTTCCACTCTCCCAGAGCACATAACTCTCACAATCCGAATGTTCGGGGGATATTGAAATCTGGAAACGCCTGCCAGATCTGCCCCGGCATAACTGCACCAATTGCAACAAAATACCAATATTTCAGGTTCAAATTCTTTTTCTGTCTGGCTTTTTGCTTGACTCATATTATCCCTCCTTCTCTGCTATCTTTGATGGATTCATATCTATACCTGGTAATAGGTCGATTTGCTCTTGTAATTGAAATGTACTAAAATGTCTCTGATTAATAGCTCCCAAGGGGCATTCTGCAACGCACGCCCCGCATCCTTTACATACTGCGCTGATAATATGTGCTTTCTTTTCACTTACATTATATATACCCATTTGCTTGTTGACATCTAACATTTCAATGGCAGCATAGGGACAAATCTCTTCACATCTTCCGCATCCAACACATTTTTCTTCATTTACATAAGAAGTGATTCCCTCAGTTTCAACCTCTCCCTTTACCATTAATGAAGCAGCTCTTCCTGCGGCCGCATATGCTTGGGTAATCGATTCATCAATCCATTTGGGCCAATGGGCTCCCCCGCATAAAAATATTCCTTCTGTAGCAAAATCCACCGGTCGAAGCTTTACATGAGCCTCCAAAAAGAAACCATCCTTCGTCGTTGGAACCTTAAGCATTTGCGCCAGTTGTTGGGTTCCCTTGCTGGGAATTTCGGGTGTCGCGAGAATTAACAGATCGGAATCATATCCAATTTGACAATCAGCCCCGAGATTATTATATTTCACATGGAATTTTCCATTTGTATCAGTAATGTCAATTTCATTTATGGACCGATATCGTTCAAATGAAACTTTTTTTCTTAAGTCCCGCCATAATCGTTCCGCATTTAAATCCGAAAACTGTAATTCACGGTACAGTACGTGGATGTGAGCATTCGGATTAATATTGAGTAATTTTTCTATATTCTTTAAGGCAACTTTACAACAAATATTACTACAATAGGTTTTTATCCCTTCCCCTTCATTGTATTCATTTCGCCTCTGATCGACACATAATATAATCGTCGCATCGTTAAACCCCGGAACTTCTGTATCCTTAAATGATTCCAATTCACCTTGGGTTAAAGCTCGATTTGGATATTTCTGAATTACGTCCTTCCAACGATTTGTATCAGATTGGTTAGTTCCGGTTGCAACGATGATAGTTCCAACCTTAAATTCTTGCATTAATGAATCATCATTAATATTCTGGGTTGAGATCTGATAATTTCCCACAAAACCGTTAATATCTAAAATTTTAGAGGAAGTTAATATATGTACATTTGGTTTTGTCTTTAACTCGTTAATATCCTTTAATATGTCCTTCTTATGCATTGGAATATCATATAGGTCAACGAATTCTAAAGAATTTCCACCCAGTGTTTCCTTCTTATCAACTAAATAAACCTCGAATCCTTGATTGGCTAAATTATGGGCACCAATAACCCCAGCAATCCCACCACCAATTATTAAGGTTGATTTTTCCACCTTAACCTTGATCTGTTCGAGAGGTTGCAAGTTTACCACCTTTGCCAGATACATCCTAATTAAATCGCATGCTTTCTCTGTGGCTTTTTCTGGTTCGTCTTGATGTACCCATGAGTTTTGATCTCGAATGTTCACGAGTTCAAATAAGAAAGGATTTAATCCCGCTTCACGGAGTGTATTCCTAAAAAGGGGTTCATGGGTTCGAGGAGTACATGAGGCGACAATAAATCTGTTTAAACTATATTCAGCAATCATCTCTTTAATGCGCTCTTGAGAATCGGAACTACACGAATACATATTTTCTTCAGCATGAACTACATATGGAAGTTTTGAAACATAATTCACTACATCTGTCGTATTCACAATCCCACCGATATTGATACCACATTGACACACAAGAATTCCCACCCTTGGTGCATCATCGGGGCCAACTTTTATTTCAGGAGGAAAACTTACTTCTGTTATATTATTGAATCGGACTGAATGAAGTTTTTCACTAATTTTTGCAGCACAAGAAGAGCCTTCCGCCACAGCCACAGGGATATCCTTTGGTTTTCGTGAATAACCTGTGAAGAAAATATTTTTCTCTTCGGCTTTAATTAATCCTTTCTCATTAATATAACCAAATTCATTATCTTCTACATCAATACATTTTAATAATTTATAGTATGATTTATTGGGGAATAAGGCACTTGCGAGCACGACCATATCATAACCATCTTTTTCTACTACTCCTTTATCGATATCTTCATAAGAGAGGATGAGATTGCCATTCTCTGGACTTTCCTTAACAATTGATGCCCTCCCATTTACATATTTTACCCCATACTCCTCCTTGCTTTTGATTATAAATTCATAGAAGTTCTTACCTTTTGCCCGAATTTCAGTATTAAATATTACACACTCGGTATCCGGGGAATGTTCTTTTGTGACAATCGCTTGTTTAGCCGAAGACATACAGCAAATTGAGGAGCAGTACTTTTTACATTCGGGATGATGGAAATCACGGGAACCAACACATTGCAGAAACGCAATTTTATGGGGGTGTTTTTTATCATCTAAACGGATAAGTTCTCCACCTGTTGGGCCGTTTGCTGACAAAAGACGTTCAAATTGCATACTTGAGAAAACATTTGTATTCGACCCCGCTAACCGAGAATAGAATTCAGGGTATTTTTGCTCATAACCCGTAGCAATCACGATTGCTCCTACTTCGATCTTGACTTTCTGAGGTTTTTGCGTGAAATCAATAGCTTCCGCTTGGCAATTTTGCGCGCATAATTGACAAATACCATGATTCAAGTAAAGACATTTTTCATCGTCAATAAGATAAACTGGTGGAACAGATGAAGGAAATGAGATATGTGCCGCTCCATGAGTACTTAAATGGGCATCAAATTCACTGGGAATGCCTTGTACAGGACAAATCGTTGCGCAATCACCGCAACCCTTACAATGATCCTCTTTTATATACCTCGGCTTTTTTACCACATTTACAGTATAATTGCCGGCAGAGCCTTTTATTTCTTGGACGTAAGAATAGGTTAAAAGTTCAATATTAGGATTTCTATATACTTCGACCATTTTAGGAGCTAAAATACATAAGGAACAATCTAAGGTTGGAAATGTTTTGTCTAATTGTGCCATCGTACCCCCAATAGTCGGTTTCTTTTCTACTAAATAGACCTTGAAGCCTAAGGCAGTTAAGTCCAGTGAGGTCTGTATGCCTGCGATCCCACCCCCGATAACAAGTACATTGCTGCTTAATGTTTCAGACATTTTATCATGCATTATTTAAGAATTAGATGGAATTAAATTAATTCTAATCAAGTATAAAAGTGCTTTTTGAATTTTTAATATAACTATTATCAATAAAAATTAATGGATTTAGTTATTTTTATATTTTTAAACATAGGAAACCAAAACAATTATTTCAAAAATCAATATGAGTCTATACAAAAGAGGATAAAAAAAAAGTTTTCAAATGTAAAGTATAACAACTATTAAGGGAATTTTCTTAGAGCTCTACTTGTTTAACCCTTTCTTGTATATCTAATTTTTTCTCACCGAAAATATCATAAATAATTAAAAATGCTATTCCAGCGATAATACATAATATCCCCCAATTAATTCCGAATGTATTCTTACCCCTAGAGCTGCTAATCCTACTTGGTATGAAGCGGTTGCATCAAAGTTAGTTAATATGATTCAATTATAAGAGGATAAATTGGGATTGGGAAACGGGTATGCCAAAACAAGAGAGACTGCAAGCGTTAGAGATTTTAGAGTAGTTTAAAAAATCTCGATTGTTGTTTTGAATGAAAAATTGTTAAAAATCTAATTATCTTTTCTTCAGAAATTATTTCGTAAACTATACGATAATTATTATAGATAAAATGCCGAATATTAAATTTATTTAAATTTGGAAATCTTGAATACATTTTAGGAAAACGTTTAACATCCTCTAATTTTTCGTAAAATCCGTTTAAAAATGATTGGGTATACTTTTTAGAAATCTTCTGAGAGAGGTATAAAAGAATTTGGTCCAAGTTATCTCTTGCTCTTTGGGTTAAATCGACATTCCA
>CAZDJH010000033.1:12104-16485 GCA_964505645.1 uncultured archaeon
CATTTTCTTGAATCCATTTTTCAGACATTTCCTTTTTAAATTCATCCAAAGGAATCACATTTCCCTTTCTACTATCCTCCAAGCCTTTGAGAATTTCTTTTTTGGCGTATAGTTAATTTTGTTGCAAATAAAGTACATTTTTCAAATATTTAATACATAATGATATAACAGAGACATCTATTAATTCAGAAAATGAATTCAAATAATGATATAGGAACTGATAATGATTATAAGAAAACTGAACTAGAAAAGGTTCTTAAATTGAGATCAAACACATTAGAATTAATGTTTAGTAATACCCGTTTAAGAATGGTTCTATTGCTTTTAATTCATAGACGTTTGAGCCTTTCTAAACTTAGTACTTTACTCGGGAGATCAAAATCCACAGTATCTCATCATTTAAAAAAATTAGATGATTTAAATATACTCAAAGTATCAAGACGAGATGCACGAGGGTCCATAGATGCAAAAGTCTATGAATTAACTTCAAGATTTCTTGAAAAATATATTTAACGCTTGATGAAATCGAAAATCTTCCAGAAAAAAAGAAAAAAAAATTACAGCACCTATACCTTAAACATGACAAGAATTTCTTCAAAATTGTCAAAATCCTATATGAGCAGCTGGTACTTTATTATGAAGCTATAGATATCAGCATAAAACCATTATTCCGGGTATCTCCATATTTTACAAAATCTAATCTACAAAATAATTTTATTTGTTTTATTTAAAACGGATCTTATCTATTTTTATAAGATTCTTGAATAAACCATCTTAGAAAATTTTAAATTTCTAAGAACTATTATTTATATAGAGAATTAATAAAAAAGTGATAAATAATGGAATTCGTTTCGACAGTAAGCTCGAAAGGACTAACTACTATTCCAAAAGAAATTCGTAAAAGCTTAAATATTAAGAAAGGGGATAAAATTTATTGGATTATGAGCTCTGAGACTTTAACTGACTTAATTGTGATCCATAAACCTCTGGAATCCCTAACTGGAAAATATGATATAAAGGATTTAACCTATAATAAGCTAGAACATAAAGCTGATGAACTTATTAAGAATAAGGTGAATGAAGGGTTCCCTCAATAGAGTTAGACTTATTAATTGGATTAGTTTCTAAGGAAGATGATCTTCATGAGGTTGCTAAAGAAATCTTCGAATTAATAAATTCTAAGAAATTAAATGACATATTCATTCCTTCAAGTGTTTTTTTAGAATATGAACTTTTATTAAAGAGTAATAAGATAGCTTCCAAAAAAATTGTAAAAGATATTGTTAATTTCAAGGGGATAGGAGCAATAAAAGAGATTCCCCTAAATTCATCTATATTAATTCTTGCTTTAAATCTTAGAAATAAATATAATTTGACATATTTCGACTCTTTACATTGCTCTAGCGCATTGTTTAAAGATAAAATTATTATTGGTACAGACTCAGATTTTGAAACAATTACGAATTTAACTCTAGTTAACCCAAATGATTTTTTAAGAAAATTTTCTCTATAACAAGATAATATATTAAAGTTAACATATTTTATCAAGAATATTCTGCGGAAAAAGCAATCGAAGCCTTGCAATCCTTGGCTAAAAGTGAAGTGATTGTTCTAAGAAATGGCGAAAAAATAAGATTAAAAGCTGAATACTTAGTCCCGGGGGATATTGTCTTCTTAGAGGCGGGAAATGTTGTTCCGGCTGATATTCGCGTGATTAAAAGTTATGAGATTAGTGTAAGTGAAGCAATATTGACGGGAGAATCTTTGCCTATACGCAAAGTAAATAAAACTTTAACAAAAGACACCCCATTAGCCGAAAGAGAAAACATGCTTCATAAAGGCACGACCATAGTTAGCGGTTCTGGAAAGGGACTGGTTGTTAAAACAGGTCTTGACACAGAACTCGGAAAGATAGCTTCTTCTCTAACTGAAATTGAAAGAGAAGAGACACCAATTCAGAAAAAATTAAAGCTTTTAGCCAAACAATTAACTCTATTCATCGTAATAATAGCGGCTAGTATTTTCGTTGTCCAAATTTTAATTGTAGGACTGGCAGAGTTTACAGAACTGTTCATTTTCGCAATAGGGCTTGCAGTTGCGGCTGTTCCAGAAGGATTGCCAGCGGTTATGACTCTTTCTCTGGCGATTGGAGTCACAAGAATGGCCAGTAAAAACGCACTCATTCGAAAGCTTCCCGCAGTAGAAGTTCTCGGTTCTAGTACCGTAATCTGCACAGATAAGACAGGCACATTAACCAAAAATGAAATGACTGTTAAGTTAGTTTGGAGAGATCTGGACCAATATGAAGTTACAGGAACGGGATATAGCAATGTTGGCAAAATAATAGAAAAAACGACTGCCGAAGAGACAGAACCGAACCAAAATCCTGAATTAAAAACACTTATTGAAATTGCAACACTTGCAAATGAAGCATCAATAGAATTTCAAGGAGAGGAAAAACCATATAAAACATTTGGAGACCCTACTGAAGTTGCATTATTAATTTTGGCGGAAAAGGCTCAAGGTATTGAAAAAATTAAATATAAATGGGATTTGGAATATTTATTCCCCTTTGACAGCAACAGAAAGCGTATGAGTATCATTGCAAAAGAAAAGGAAACCGGAAAATATAGAATTATGGTAAAAGGTGCTCTTGACATCTTACTTGAACACTGTATTAGCTATGTGGAAGATGGACAAGTGAAAAACTTAGAAGAGGATATGGTGGAAAAAATCATAAAGACTAGCGAGAGATTTTCTTCAAATTTTGCATATAGAATCTTAGGTTTTGCATTTAAAGATATTGAAAAAGAAGAAGCAGATCTCCTATTAGAAGAGAGAAATGTTGAAAAGGTAGAAGAGGACCTTATCTTTGAAGGTTTTGTTGGAATGATCGACCCGCCGAGGAGCTCCTCAAGACCAGCCGTGTTGAAGGCAAGGGAGGCAGGAATCCGTGTTATCATGATTACCGGAGACCATAAGGAAACAGCGAGGGCAGTCGGAACTGAAATATCCTTATCTCATGAGAATGAACCGATCACCGGAAACCAAGTTGAAAAAATGACAGAAGAAGAACTTCGAGAAAAAGTCAAGGAAACAGAGATTTTTGCGAGAGTGAATCCATCACATAAGTTAAACATAATTAACGCCTTTAAGCATCATGGCGAGATTGTTGTAATGACCGGAGATGGTGTAAATGACGCTCCCGCGCTAAAAAGAGCCGATATAGGAGTGGCAATGGGTATAACCGGAACTGATGTCGCTAAGGAAGCAAGCGATATGATTTTGGTGGATGATAATTTTGCAAACATTATAGAAGCCGTAAGTGAAGGACGAAGAATCTATGATAATATAAAGAAATTTATTAGTTATCTGCTATCTGCCAATGCCGGAGAGGTTATCACAGTGTTAGTATTAACCTTATTTGGACTCGTATTCTTCCGACATATCTTCATTCCAATTTTGGCAATACAATTATTATATATCAATTTAGTAACTGATACATTTCCTGCTCTTGCATTAGGGGTCAGTCCACCGGAGGAAGATATAATGCAACGAAAACCAAGAGATCCCGATGAAAAGTTGTTAGACAGAGATTTAGTGATATTCATAATGATTTTTGGATTGCTCAATGCTTTAGGAAGCGCATTTCTATTTTTCTGGACCATTGGATTCGATTTATCAATCAATATCCAAACCGCAGATTTGACACGATCTAGGACTATTATTTTTGCTGCCTTAGTTATTTATCAAAGCTTTCAGTGTTTATCTGTAAGTCAGAATGTCACTATCTTCTCAAAAAAAACACTAGAAAATAAAATTTTAATTGGGGCAATTATCTTAGGATTACTATTACTTCTCTTGGCGATATATTTCCCATTATTTCAGCTATTTATTGGAACAACCCCCCTTCCGGCGATAGACTGGTTAGTAATATTAATCACTGCGATTCCGATTGTTATGTTCCAAGAAATATATGAAAAATTCTTTCTTTATCGAAAAGAATAACTCTAACTAAATTCATTTTTTTTTTTATAGGATTATTAAATCATGGAGAGCGATAAATTCTCTGATGATCAATATTCCAGCTATATTTAGCATATTCTATGGATGAATTCCCCCAAGGGCATATCCACAAAACGGGTTCCTCCTACAGCAGTCTTTAATAATACTCGTTTTGGAGAGAATATCCATTGGATTGTATTTGAAATTGAAAAGACTAATACCAATAATCCTACATAAAAGAATTCAACCTTTTTTACTTGAAAATATTTTCTAAAAAATAGGGCAGCCAAAATTAACATAATGATAAAATAGATTACTAAAAACCTTGTGAACTTTTCCCTATTTTGCGCCCTTGATGGGGGGGTCCCCTTCCTTC
>CAZDJH010000034.1:0-16323 GCA_964505645.1 uncultured archaeon
ATACCTATTATACTTTAGAATACAAAATATAATTTTAGAGTTTGTCAGGAAGGAAAAAAAAATTTTATTAACTATAGTCTATATAGTTTATTTATACCTATTTGTTAAATATGCAGATATAAAATAAAAATATATGATTATTGATGACAATTAAAGAAAAAAAATACATACTGGCAATAGATCACGGGACTGGCGGACCCAAGTGTGCGATCATAAGTACACATGGCGATGTTTTAAATTGGGCATTTGAGGAAACTCCTCTATATACCCATCGTGGCGGAGTAGCGGAACAGGATCCCGATGACTGGTGGAATGCCATCATTAAGGCAGCAAAAAAAGTGATTCGTAGTTGTGATGTGCCCTCAGAAGACATTATTGGGGTTTGTAATAGCAGCCAATGGAGTGGAACTGTTGCAATTGATAAGGAAGGCAATCCATTAATGAATTCGATGATTTGGATGGACACGCGGGGTGCGAAGTATATGAAAAAATTTCATAAAGGGCTTTTACAAGTTGATGGATACAATATGTTTAAAATGCTTAAATGGATTAAGCGAACTGCGGGCGGACCAAGTCTTAGCGGCAAAGACCCTATTGCAAACATCCTTTGGATTAAAAATGAGAGACCACATATCTATGAAAAAACTTACAAATTTTTAGAGCCGCAAGATTATATTAACTTAAAACTAACGGGAAAAGTCGCCGCTTCATATGCTTCCATTCATCTTCATTGGATTACCGATATCAGAGACATCGAACATATCAAATATGCCGATAAACTCATTAAAAGTTTAAAAATCGACCCCAAGAAATTACCACAAGACCTAAGATGGTCCACAGATGTACTTGGACCCCTAAAAAAGGAAGTCGCGCGAGAGTTGGGTCTTAAGGAGGATACAAAGGTTGTTATGGGTGCGCCTGACCTTCATTCCGCTACAGTCGGTTCAGGTGCGGTAAATAATTATGAAGCCCATTTTTATATCGGGACATCAGATTGGCTTATTTGCCATACACCACATAAAAAAACCGACATTTTCCATAATATGGGTACTGTGCCAGCTGCCATCCCAGAAAAATATATGGTTGCCAACGAACAAGAAATTGCGGGTGGCGCTCTAACATTTCTTAAGGACAATATTTTATATCATAAAGATGAACTTCTCCAAGAGGAGGCGGTCCCTGACATTTATAAAATATTCGACAAGATCGTAGCGGACACCCCCCCTGGTGCGAATTCCCTTATTTTCGCACCGTGGCTAATTGGAGAAAGGACTCCCATCGACGATCATACCATAAGGGGGGGTCTCTTTAATCTCTCATTAGAAATGAATAGGGAGCACATTATCCGCGCTGTATTTGAAGGGATTGCCTACAATATTCGATGGCTGTTAACATATGTTGAAAAATTCATCAAAAAATGGGTAAAAGATGAAAAACCAGAGCAAATTCAAGACGGAAAGATCCTCCCAGAGCTTAGTATTATCGGAGGAGGGGGACAAAGCGATGTTTGGTGCCAGATTTTTGCCGATGTATTGGATAGAAAGATTAAGCAAGTTAAAAATCCGATCCAAGCAAATGCTCGAGGTGCCGCTTTTATTGCCGCTGTAGGGCTGGGATATACCACATGGGCCCATATCCCAAAACATATTGAATATTCCAAGGTCTTTACACCCAATCTTGAAAATCGTGAATTATATGATAAGTTATACGGGCAATATTTAGAAATCTATGATAAAATGGGAGATATCTGCGAGGTTTTAAACGAATAATTACAATATTGATTCCAAAGTAATTGAATTACCGCTCTTTTCTCTTTTTTTCACTTCTTTCTTTTAGCATTCACGATTTTTTTATCCGTTTGGTAATACCTGAACCAAAGTTTAATTTGAGAAAGAAAATATCAAAACAGAGCGATAAACCATTGCGTTAAAAATAAAGTAATTAAAAAAAATAATTAAAAATAGGGATAAACCCTAAATATCTTTCGATTAACCCTTAATCTTTCTCCCTTTATCTATACGTTTGAGATCTTTTTGCTGGAGTTCTAATCGTTGAACCTTTCCGGTCATACTTACCGGTAATGATCGAACAAACTCGATATAACTCGGGGTCTTCCATTTGGCCATATTTTCAAAGCACCATTCCTTTAGAGACTCGGATGTAATGTCTTCTCCTTCTTTAAAGCCTTCCTTTAATGTTACCCACGCTTTTGCAACCTCTCCTCTATGTTCATCGGGAAGGCCAGCAACCGCGACTTCATCGACCATCTCATGATGCCCCATGAGTTCCTCAACTTCCTTCGGGAATACACTGTGCCCGGATACTTTAATTAGAGATTTCTTCCGATCGCGGATCTCACACCACCCGTGTTCATCCATAAAGCCGATATCGCCAGTGAGAAGCCACCGTTTCCCGTTCCAGTGCTTAAGGTTGTCTTCTTGCTCTTTCTGCTCGCCCTTATACCCGAGCATCACTTGTGGTCCTGCAACGCAAATCTCTCCGGTATGCTCAATTCCAAAGTTGCCTCGTTCCTTTGTACCATCGCAGATTGGACCTGCTTCAAAATCATTTGCGTCGAAAATTGCCCAATCCGTTCCCGGTAAAGGCAGTCCGATCTTTCCTGTTTTTGTTGGTCCCCAGAACGGTGCCACAGATACAACGGGGGACGTCTCGGTTAACCCATAACCTACTCGAATCGGGCAAAATATTTCTTCAAAAGGAACTCTTACGTAATCGTGGAGCGGTCCCGCCCCTTGAGTTGCATATTTGAGCTTTTCATGGAAGTCATAGCGCTTTTTGAACTTTTCTTCCCCCATTTCCTCCACGAAATCGGTCAACCGCTTGAACAACATTTCAACGCCCGTGTACATGATCCCTTGAGGGGCGTCTAATTTCTTGATAGTTTTGCAGAGATCTTCCTCTTCGGGAGGCCTTGGAAAGAGAAGCATTGTCATACCGAGTGAGAGTGCCCCATTCATCACGCATGTCATCCCAAAACTATGGAAAAACGGTATAGACCCAATTGTAATCATACCCGGCGTTAACTGGACCCAGTCTTGCATCTGATATAGGTTTGATATGAGATTCGCATGGCTGAGCATCGCAGCCTTAGGTAATCCCGTCGTGCCTCCCGTCATCAAATACACAGCAGGATCCGTCCATGGATCAATATCGATATCAAACTCTTTTGGCTCCGTATTTTCGATAATTGGGTTCATTCGGTGGACGCCGTAATCTTCAGACTCATCGGGGACTTTGTCCTGAAAATCGGGGACTTTATCCCTTAATAATTGAAACATCTTATCCGGTGCGGTGACAAAATCGAGAAGGTTTGTCGAGATTAAATGCTCAACTTTCGTTTTAGGTAAGGTGTTTTTAACAAGGAGGTATAGAGCATCCATTAATACTAAGACTTTAGCGTTGGTCATATTCAATTCGTGGAGAAATTCCATGGGCTTATATTGCGGATTGACCCCAGCAACTATTGCGCCAATATATTGTGTACCTATGTATGCCACCACGAAATTAATGGAATTTGGAAGGTCAATTGCAACAACATCGCCCTTCCTGACTCCACATTCGTCGTGCAGATAGGTACCGAATCTCTTGGCGTATTCAATCAACTTTCGATAGGTAATTCGTTCAATCAAAGGGCCAAATACGGACAAACAGATATTTTCGTCCCAGAGATTATTATTATTCGCATTTCGGATAAATCCGTCGAACATAGGCTCGATATTGACTCCCTCTACATCCTTCAACTGATGTGGGACGCCTTCAGGCCAATATCCTTCGGTAAACCAGACTTTCTCTTCATCCACTAAATAGTCTTCTTCTAAACTTGGCATTTTTTCACTTTAAATTCATTTTTTTAATTATTTTTAATATATAATTGTATTTTAAGCAAAAATCATATTTATTAGTTTGGGTTTTCGAAAAAGTAATTAAAATTTAGTAAATTTTATGGTGATGAGCTATGGGATTTAAAAGTAAATTACAAAAGGAATTGTGCGGAGTCCTATCAGACGAAGAACTTACACTCCTTCCATCGGGATTCCAAACCATCGGGAAAGTAATTGTTATTAAATTGAAATCTGGGCTTCTAAATAAAAAACAACTAATCGCAGATGCCTATTTAGATTTGCTCCCTTATATTTGTTCCGTGTACATTAATCAGGGTGGAATTGAGGGTCGATACCGTACGCCAGAACGAATAGAGCATCTTGCCGGGGAGAAAGATCCTATCGTAATTCATAAGGAGCACGGTGTTAAGTATAAATTCAATATTACTAAGATAATGTTCAGCCAAGGAAACCTCAAGGAACGGAAACATCTAGCTGGGTTGGTGGGAGATAAAGAGATTGTTGTGGACATGTTCGCCGGTATAGGATATTTTTCACTCCCAATTGCGGTATTGTCGCTTCCGAAGAAGATATATAGTATTGAAATAAACCCAACTGCTTATAAATTCTTGGTTGAAAATATTCAATTGAATAAGGTAGAGGGAAAGGTCGTACCACTTCACGGAAATTGCAAAGAAGAAGCGATAAAACTAAGTAAGGAGGGGATCAGAGCGGACCGCATCATAATGGGTGTTTTCCCCGCACCAAAAGATTACATCGAAGAGGCATTATTGCTTGCAAGGAATTCAGGTACGGTTATCCACTACGAAGGGGTTGTTGATGCAGATGATGAATTAAAATTGTTTAAAGAATTCGCCAATATTGCCGAAAAGTCGGATTTCGAGACAGAACTTTTGGATAAGCGGTTTGTAAAAAGTTATGGACCCAATTTATACCATGTCGTGTATGATATTCAAGTAAAGGAGTAAAATTAAACGGTTCTGATAAACGGAATTACTAAAGTAAAAAGAAAAGGAAGAAGAAAAAAAAGTAAATAAGATTTATTAGGATTTAATATGCGTGTTGAACGATCCAAGTGTCCCCGTCATCAGGAATTTCTTGAGGTGCCACATTGTATCCGTAGGTCCAGCTCCATCCAGGGTTGTTATCAATATCTATTCCTTGGTGATAATAACCCGCCCAGTTTAATTCACTACAGTACCAATAATAACTATTTGCGTCCTTGCCGCCAATCCATGTACACCATATGTAATCGTAAGGCTTTCCAACTTGCGCCTCACAGAAATCGGCAGCCGCCTGTTTTGCCCAGCTGGGTGCATTTACTCTTACAATGGCCGCATCATCCGCGCCGTGAACAATATAAGCGTAAGCGTATCTGACTCCATCGGGCATAGCTTCTACAATTAAACCTCCTCCGATATAAATCGCAGTATGGGTATAATGTCCCGGTAAGACTCCATCGCCCCATTTCACTCCTGAAACAGCAATTATATCACCTACTTGAAGTAAACCCAAGTCAAGGTTATTGCCATTTCCGGAGTACATTTTTGAGGTTATAGAAGCACTAGGTACAGCAGTCGTGCTTGCAGGGGTCATCATCGCTGCAACGCTGATAGAACTTAATCCTAATATCGTAATAATAATTCCGAAGATAATTTGTTTTCTTTTCATTTTTAAACACTAAATAGATGATTTAGAAAAACAATCACTTTTTTATATAAAATCTTAACAAATAATACATTAGTTCTAATACTATTTAAATGTATCACTCATCTGAACAGTAGTGTTGATCATAATTGATAAAAATGTGGAGGAAAAGAGCAATACGCTATAAAAAAAGAAGGTGCATTGGAGTCGTTTCTTATAAGGAATTCCCTTAATTGTAGAAGAAAACTCTTATTTCAGGAGTTCAGCGTGGTTCACATCATTTTCGTCTGAGTATCTGTGCTCAGCCGATGGATTTCAGTAACAATCTAACAAATGTCCAGATTTAGGTACATTTTAAGTTACTGTTGATCATTATTTGTACTTTAATCTATAAATACTAAATTTTTTTAAATCATACTTCTAATCTGCCCAACTTGTAAGATCAGAAATAATTGATTATCAATACATCTATCAAGACGATAATTCCTCCAATAATATTTAAAATCACTATAACCTCTTTTCTTTGAATTATAAATGAGAAAAATAAGGTAATAAATGGTTCAATATACAGAAATGAGGCGGTTTTTAGTGAAGTGTTCGCCTTTTGGGAGGTATTCCAGATGTAGTAACCAATAATATTTGATATTCTCTTGGCAACTTCTTCCTTAAATACTTTTTTGGCTTTAATATCACCTCCCTCGGCTAATTTCTTTAATAAAGGAAATTCGGGTTTTAATGATCGCTTGTTATGTTAATGTTGTTTTCTAAATAAATCAAACATCTCACCAATGCTGGTCGAATAGAATGAAGGGTTGTTGAGGTTCGAAGTGGATTTTAAGGAACCGGAACTTTCTAGCATCGATATAGACATTGAATAGTTGCTTTTACTCCTTCTTTTTTCTTTTTTTAAAATCCTTGAATTGTGTGAGCAATTTAAATATGAAATTTAATAATATTAAAAAAAATAGATTTCAAAAAAAAAAGCGCTGGCGATTGGAGTTTATGTGTGTATGATGTTATATATATTGGATCCAATCATCGTCTTGTTTTTTGGAAGGTATTTCCCGAGCGGCTTCATAGTTTTTAACTAAAGAGTTATATTTTCTATGTATCATCCTTCGATCATAGATTTGTCCTTCCTTAAGCATCCCATCTTGCTCTTCTTTTGTAAAATAATCCATCACGGGATTGAAAAAGTTGTTATCTTCCTTATCGATGTGGTTGGGATAAAACTCGATTAGGGTGCGCATTTTTTCGATAACGGTATCTATTGCGCCCTTATCCCCTTGTGTAAACTTATTTTTAGCATCTACCAGCTCTCCGGTGGTTTTTCTGGCAAAAATATGCTCATTTATAAGCTCATCCATTACCTTCTGGTGTTCTTTTGAGATCTCTTTTTTCTTTAATTCTCTAAACAAAATGCTTTTGATTATATAAGCTCAACTTAATAACCTCTTTTCTTCGGATAGATCTAGAATGTCCGTGATATCTTGTGAAGCCTCCAAGCAACCGACATATTTCCCGTTCTGGTCCCTTAAGGCGTAATATTCGATGAGAATTTTTTTCATGTCTCCTTTAATCGCCATATCAATCCAGAACCGGGCTTTATCGCGCTTTCCATCTTTGAAATCCTCTAAAATCTGCTCGACTTTATGCAAACTTTTTTCGGGATGACAGTTCCGTACGTCCTTACCGACAACCCCCTTGGGCCTCTTAAAAATCCTCGACTCGTGTTTGTTCCAGCCCAAAACTTTATCATCCTTATCTAAAACCGAAATATCTAGCGGGAGCGCTTCAAGGAATACATCCAGAATCTTATCCGGTAATTTTCCAATCATCACTTTTAACCTCTTTGTATTTTTACTCTCTAATATATTAATACAGATTGTTTATATTGTTATAAATGTTTTTCTTATAATTTAATGGTGAATGAGTAGATTTTTGCTGAAAGTTTATATATTATAATATTCCTTATTGAAATACTAAGAAGTAGTAAACAGGAATAATGTGAATGGAAAATGAAAAGGCCCCTCATAATTGACATAGGAACTGATAAGATAAAAGAAGGCCTTGCCGATGAGAAAAAACAGAAAAAACCACGCCTTTGTATGCCCACCGTTATTGGATATCCAAAATATAAGGGTTTTATTAATAAAAGAATGAGAGAAATAAGATCAGAGCTTAGTTCTGCCTTCTTGTCGAAAGAAAATCAAGCTAAATTCGAAGATCAACTATTATATCAAAGGGATTATTATGTGGGACACGACGCGATTAAGATGAGGGGGGTGCTCAGCTTAAAATATCCCGTAGATGGTATAATAAGAATCGTTTCTGGCTCCAGATTGTTTATTCCAACCCTTATCGATAGGAAGAAGTTGCCCTTCATTACCTTATATGATCAAGGAGGCAATACACTTCTGTAAGATGGAAATCAGAGCGGAATTATATCGCACGATTATTCTCGCTGGAGGAACCTGCCTTTTTTCTGGGTTAAGGGATCGAATAATAAAGGAATTGGAAAGAAAAAAAGTTCCAAGAAGTGAAGTGTTCTCTGAGTTAAAGACAATAATGGGGGTTTTAGTGAAAAATCCAAGTAGTAAGTATGATATAAACGTTTTGGCTCCTCCGAATCGCCTCTATTCAGCGTGGGCAGGGGGGGCTCAGCTGGCTTCGCAAGGCTATTTTGAGAAAAGATGGATAACCAAAGCTCAATATATAAAGGGAGGTTTAGAATTGATTAATCCCTATGTGTTATAAAATTCTCTCCAATCGCATCAATAAATACTTACACATCTGGAAATATTCCTCGTTAACATAAATTTTAGTAACTCCACCTTCCAAACGTAATGAGAGATGTTTATTTATTCTAAATGTCTTCATCTAATCCTCTATTTAATTTATGTTAATCTTATAAATAATTATATTATTTATTGATCTTTTTAAGATAAAAACTTTCCTTTTAAATGGATTTTTTGATAATTAAACTAATTTTCAATATCGATTTCTATTTCCAAAAATCTGAAATTAAATCCTTCATTTTCTCTTATAAGATAGAAGAGAAAAAATATGAAAGAATTTATTTTTGTTTTGGGAAGTAATTGGAAGTTATCACTGGCGGAATTAGAGGTATTTTTAAAATCGAAAGAATTTAAGGGGAAAATTATCGATTATTCCTCCAATATTGCAGTAGTTAAATTCGATAAGTTGTTAGAAGAAAAATATTATGTTGATAAGTTGGAAACGCTTCAATATTATTTGGGTGGTACTCAAAAAATCGGGAAAGCCTTTGAATTTATAGACATACATTCATTAAAGCGCGCTTTTCCACTTCACATTCATAATTTTAATCACGTTAAGGAAGAAAGGGAGAAAATTAAAAGTGTGTTAGATATAATATTACCTCAAGTTTTTCCTTCGATAGAGAAGGAGAATGTTTTTTTTGCTGTATCAATTTATCCCGAATTATTTGATGAGACATATTATAAAGAAGTTTTGGTGAAGCACTTCCTTCCGTTTTTAAACAAAAAGATTTCAAACAAATTGAAACAGAAAAAGGCTAATAAAGCGATATATTTCCGATATCCTCAAAATAAAATCGACTCGGGCAACCTAAATCCTATTTTTCCCCATCATATCATTAGATATGAGCTTTTAAAGGAAAATCGAGCCGAGATTATTTTTGGAATCACGGAGGAAGGATGTTATATTGCACGCACATTTACCGCAGACAATCCTAATTTTAAACGGAAGATTGACGAACAAAGACCATTTAAAGATTATAAAGACTCTATACCTCCAAAATTGGCAATAATGATGCTAAATTTTCTAAAGATAGTTAAAAATAGACATGACAAAAAGATATTAGACCTATTCGTTGGGAATGGAGATATTGCCCTATTTGCATTAGTTGAGGACTTTTTGTTTTATGGAACCGATGATGATAAGCAAAAAATTAAAAGAACAATTAAAAATGTTAAATGGCTCCAAAAAGAATTAGAGCTGGAGCCAATTCCAAACCTCAATGAACGCTTTAGAAAAGTAAGCCTTAAAAACCTTTCAAATGAATTTCAAACAAAATATTTCGATGGAATTGTTACCAAACCGAATTTAGGACCATTTTATACTGAAAAACCATATTACACACAAGCATTAGAAATTGTTGAGACGAAACTTGAGCCGTTATATAATAATATTTTTAGGGAATCTTACAAAATTCTAAAACCCGGGAGTAGAATTTGTATAGTCGCCCCAAGTATAAGCATTATGGATGATAAAAAGGATTTAAGGTTAAATATAGAAAATCTAGCAATAAATAATGGTTTTACGAAAGTGCCACTAATTTCATCAAAACGCATCGCAAATAAGTCAAATGAACAGTTGCAGTTCCGAAAGCACAAATTATATAGTATTTTGGATGCAAAAAAGAACCAAATCATAAAAAGAAAGATTTATGTATTTGAAAAAAAGCAAAACGGGTAAATTACGTGAATTTTCAGGAAATTTTTGATAGAATCGAAGGGAAATTAGAGGGAAATCCTCATTTGGATGAATTATCGCGGCAGAAAACCGATCCCTTTAAAATCTTGATATCAACCATCCTTTCCGCCAGGACACGAGATACGAATACGAGAAAGGTTACCAAACGCTTATTTAAGACTTTCAATGGACCTAAAGAAATTGCAGCAGCCGATATCGACCTTCTAGAAGAACTTGTGTATGAAACAGGTTTTTTCAGGCAGAAAGCAAAACGGATTAAGGAAACATCTAGAATTATCTATGAAAAATATAATGGTAAAGTTCCTCGAGATTTTAAAAAACTAATGGCGCTCCCAGGTGTAGGTAGAAAAACTGCCAATTGTACTCTGGCATATGCATTTGACATTCCAGCGATATGTGTGGATACCCATGTACATAGAATATCAAACCGTTTAGGGTGGGTTCATACAAAAAAACCAAGCGATACAGAAAAAAAGTTGAAGAAAATCATTCCAAAAGAGTTATGGAACCGCATAAATCGTTTATTTGTTCGATTCGGACAGCAAATTTGCCTCCCTAACCATCCAAAGCACGATATTTGTCCCGTGGAAGAGATTTGCGCAAAGGATTTTTCCATGGAAAAAAAGAATAAAAAAAAGAAGTAGTCATTCTAAAATCAGATTCCTAAAAGTTTAATAATAATCATAATAATCATCTCTACTTTTTGACTGCCTTTTAAAAGCATATCCCAAGGAAAACCCCGCAATTAAGCCGAAAAGGTGTGCCCATATGTTAATATCAGGAGCTAATGATGAAATCAAAAAGAAAGCAACATAGGCTATGGCCAATATTAATAACGAGGGGCTTTCTTTAGCAATTACGATACAAGACGCACCTAATAACCCAAAGACTGCGCCCGATGCTCCAAGGCTAACCGTTGAAGGCGGAAATAAGATCAAGGTGAAAAGACTTCCTAAAAGACCAGAAAGAAAATAGATCACAATATATTGAATTTTTGTATATTCCCTTTCAACTAGAGCCCCAAATAAAAATAGCGCAAGAACATTTGAAAATAGATGCATAATATCTCCGTGTAAAAATATTGACGTTAGTAGCCTCCATATTTCTAAATTGCGGATAACCTTAACATTATATTGTACAAAATAGATCCAATAATCTTCACCGAGAGGAGATTCAAAAAAGAGAAAGCAAGCTACATTAATAGTTAATAGGATAAGTGTTAGTTTAGCTCGTTCAAAATCTCTTTGATCTAAAACAATCATATAAATTATTAATTAAAATTAAGGAGAATTAAAATATTTAATACTTTATATTAATAAGAATTTGGTGGAAGTAATTCCCACGGGTCTATTTTAACATCAACCAAATTAAAGCCTTTAGAGTGTATAGCTTCTTTAATAGTGGAATCCAGTTCATCTAACTTTCCAACCCGAAAGCCATTTCCCCCGAACGCTTCCGCAATTTTGGCGAAATTTGTATCTGGACGATCCGTCTGATAATATCTCTTTTTGTAGAGCATAGCTTGCCCGAATTTGACAAATCCGAGAGATCGATTATTAATTACAACAATTGTACAGTCTAATCCTAGTTTAGAGATCGTCTCGAATTCGGTGATTCCCCCGTTCACAAGCCCTCCATCACCAGTATATAAAACTTTTTTAGGCGGCGATTGATCCTCATCAAAATGATAAGTATCGGCAGCAATACATGTCCCGATTAGAGCTCCGACTCCAAAACCCGTCGGTCCTACTCCTCGAGGAGTAATAATTTTTCTTCCTATACTTTTTACAGGATAATAGACGCCAATCCACCTGGAACTAGAGCTAGCATCGGTTATCAAATAGTCCTTTTCACTTAAATTATCTGAGATGGCTTTTAAAACGCGTTGAGGCTTAATTGGATCCGCATTGATCCATTTTTCCCGGTCATTACTTCTGTATTCCGTTAGTTGTTCTCTCAACTTCTCTATATTCGCTTTTCTGTCTTTTATTATAGCACTTAAATCATCTGTTTTATGCATTCCTTGTTCTGCCAATAGATCAAGGATTTGGCTTAACGCGACTCTAGGATCCCCAACGACCCCCCATGGGCGATAAGAAAGCCCAATTTGGGCAGGATCAATATCAATCTGGATCATATCAGTCGCTTGAGTCGGAACCTTAAAGTTAGCCGTGTCATCTTCGGTTAACCTATTGCCAACTACAATAAGCAAGTCCGCCCTCTTTCGTATAAACTTATGATTTGGCTTCTCCCCAAATAGTCCCACCGTTCCAAAATAAAGCTCATCATCTTCAAGCATAATTCCTTTTCCCGAGATTGTAGAAAAAACAGGCGCATATAAAAGCTTGCTTAATTCTTTCATTTCATTAAAGGGCCTAGAACGGATAGCTCCCGCCCCTGTGAAGAATGCTGGTTGTTTGGCTTTTCGAATCATCTCTACGGCTTGTTCAATTTCATTTTGGGCTGGTGCCATACGGCAACTATTAATTGAACACGAACCCCCCGCCCTTGGGATAAAGTTTTTTAATCGAACTTCTTGAAATCTCAATACATCTTCAGAAATGACTAATGCAGCTGGACCCGGCCTTCCATTAATTGCTTGTTTGAGTCCAAATTCCAGAAACCGTGGTAAATATTCCGCATCCAACACCTTTCCCGTCCATTTGGTGATCGCAGATAAGGTGCCTTCTATGTTGATATCATGTGGTATATTTTTAAGGGCTTCTGTAGATTTGATAATTCCTACAATAGCCAAGATGGGACTCCCAAATCCATCTGCTTCGGTTAATGCAACAGGAAAGTTCATTGCCCCCGCAGCGCCTGCATCGCAGACACCAACCGTTCCCGTTACTCTCGCATATGCATCCGCGGCAAATGCAGCACTCCGCTCATCATTTAAAAGGATATGGTCAATTCCATCATTTTGCAAGATCCCATCATAAAAGCCCAAAGTATGTCCGTCTGGTATCCCAAAAATATGGCTTACACCTCGTTCCAATAAAAATCGGGCAATCCCATACCCTGGTTTTACCTTCCTTTTAAAATCATCATTTTCATTCATCTCATAGAATAAATATCCACTCATTAAAAAAGATGATTTTAATAAAATAAAATCCTAAAAAGAGAATGATGGATCGAAAATTAGTGGTATTTTTTATAATTTATATTGTTTATATTAACATAGAAATACTAAATAACATAACTTTAAATGATGATATATGGGATTGTTTGATACTATCGAATTCCCTCTCCCAATAAAATGTAAGGTATGCGGGAAAGAGCACACAAGCACGCAAACAAAGATGTTTGAGAACTTAATGGTGAATTACGGGGTGGGGGATATTTTACCACGGAACTTCATTACTGGTGTGTTTCAAGAAACGATTTATTGTGATCACGATGACGACGAAAAGGAAAATTCATGGGATCAAGAGATATTTTTAGCAGTCTGGCATAATATTTTAATAGATATAGAGGAGGATTATAAGGAAGCGGAGAGAAAGGTAAGGAAATTTAGTCAAGGAGATTTATATCTCTTGTATCAAAATCTTTACCAAGAGAGAAATAAGTACCGATATAAATACGATGCGGTGGTTGATTGGACTGAAAAATATATCAAATATCAAAATCTTACAAATGAGGGAAAAGAGAAATTACTTAAAGAAGAGGATTCATTGGCAAACTTTTACATGAAGACATTTGCCGAAAAAATGGTCGAATCAAAAAGTCCCTTTAAGGATTACTTGGACGATATAGATTCAAGAAAGAATTATGATTTGTTGATGTTGTTTTGAAATCTTAAGTACTTTCAATAATTTGAGTTAGGCAAATTTTTAGATAATAATATTGGGATATTTATCGCAGCCTTTCTATTTCAGATTTAATTAATTCCTCTAAGTCGTTGATTTCATCCATCTGCTTTTTAATGACCTCTTGTTTCTTTTCAACATTATCCGATTTTTCTAAATCCTTTCTAAGGATATTATAACTCCGAATATTATTGACAATAGCTTTTAACTTTTTTACTTTTAGACCCATTTCTTTCTTAAATGTTTTCAAGCTTTCAATTTCTCCATCCATATACTCGAGCAAATCAAAACAAGTATCAATTCCATCTTCGGATTTGAAACATCGGGCATGTTCCAAAAATTCCCTTAGAAATATGATTGCTTCATCTCTTACTTTTGGCTCGAATTCTTCCGCACCCGGTTGTTCTTCCAAGTCAATTCCATCAATGATATTTGAGGCATATTTAACCTTTACCTCCTTAAGTGCCTCATCTACCTTTTCCGGATTTTGTTGAATTTCTATCGGTTCTGGTTCTTCTACTTCGGTAGCTAATTTAATCTCATCTAATTCAACTTTAGTCATCAGAGGTGTGAATCTAACTTTCAATTGCTTCTTACCGTAGAAGTTATTATTCATGCGTAAGATCTGGGTGTAAGTCTGAACCAACTCTTCCCCTATAGGGGCATAAAGTACACCTTCATTTGGGTCTAACTGCCGGAGTAAAGGATGGATCCTCTTCTGTCTTATCGCTCCCGTAACTAGGATCTTTTGCCAAGGACCTAAATCAGGCATACCCTCCAAGGGATTTTTAACAACTACCGTTATATTTTTGTCTAGGCCAAGCTTTTCCAAGTTTTCTCTTGTGATTTTGGCGATTTCCGAATTTGCCTCTAATATAATAATCTCCCCCCTTGTTGCTAATTTATGTGCTAAAGCCGAAATATATCCTGACTTTGCACCCAAAATTAATAGATCATCATTTCTTTTTAGTGCTAGTCCTTGAAGCATTATGGTAATCATATGCGGCGCGGAAATAGTGCGGTAATTCTGCGGGTCTTGGTAATAAAATAGGTTAGGTATGTCTTTATATAACTTTAATGAATCTCTGTACTTATTTGGTATAAACTCTTCCAAGGGCAACTCTTTAAAGGCTTGATATAAGCGTTTGTCCTTCAAAAGATTTTTTGCCATCAATTGCTCTAATAATCTTCGCTTTTTTTCTTCGTACATAAAAGTTAAAACCTCTTTTGTTAATAATAGAAATACGGGAATTAAAATGTTTTGTTTGCTATTAAAATATAGTAATTAATCCAGACACATGTCTTATAAAAAAAATATAAAGACCTAGTTTATAAATATTAGGCCAAATACTCTAAAATGGCTTTCATAAAAGCGGGCAAGTCATCGGGTGTGCGCGAAGTTATTAAGTTTTCGTCGATTACGACTGCCTTATCCACAAAATCCACCCCAGCGTTTATCATATCATCTTTTATTGCGAAATAACTTGTTGCTTTTTTGTCATCTAAAATCTTCGCTGAGATAAGCACCCACCCCGCATGGCAAATAGCACCTATTAATTTACCATCTGAATGTAATGATCGTATAAATGACAGAACCTCATCATAGCGCCTTAAATGATCTGGGTTCGCCGACCCTCCCGGTAATATTATACCTGCATAATCGGCGGGATTTGCGTCTTGGATTGGCAAATCAGGTTTCGTTGGATATCCGTGCTTTCCAACTATTATATCTGTGTTTATGCTGATTAATTCCGTTTCATATCCCGCTTCATTTAACCTAATTCGAGGGTAATGAAGTTCAAGATCCTCATATCCATTTGTTGCAAGTATTGCAATTTTTTTGCTCATTTCTTCCACCTTTAAAACACTATTATTTACCATTATTGGGCGAGAAAGCACCGACCTTTAGGGCGGTGATGAATCGCTTTTTATAACTCATTAATTCAAGATCAATATGGCTAATAAAGTATATTATAATAAAATATTAGTTTTAATGAGGTTCTTTCCTTATTAAAAAATTAATAACACATTACGGGAAAATTATATTAATTTTATTGAATTTTAAAAAATAAGGAAAGTTGATTTAAAAAACTTTAAGAAGTTATAATGTGTGCTCATCTAATCCCTTTCCGTAATTTTCATTATAAAGAGGGGAAAAAAAACCCTAAAAGATTACGGGAACTTGTTGCTCCGCCGTATGATGTCATTTCTGATGAGGAAGAGAAAGAATTAAAGCAGAGAGATCTCCAAAATATCTGCCATATAATCCTTCCCGAATCCTATACACAAGCAGGAGAAGAATTGGATAATATGATTAACGGGGGTTCGCTCATGTGCGAGGATGACAGATGCATTTGTATCTATGGGATTGATTATGAGCACCCCGAAACGGGAGAGACGACCAGCCGATATGGGTTCGTTGGTCTATTGGAGTTGGTCGATATATTTCCCCCTTGTAACGGTGTAATTCCTCACGAGGCCACCTTCAAGAAATATCGCAAAGACCG